>DXBO01000048.1 GCA_019116485.1 Candidatus Gemmiger excrementavium | reverse complement strand
CGTTGTACGACACCTGCATGGTAGTGCCTATTATACGCGCGCCGGCGCCCTTTTGTCAAGAGAAAATGCAGTTTCTGTAAGCAACGCGTCTGCAGGTGTTCCTGCGCCCGACCTGGGAAGGCACGGTCTTGTTTGGTTGAGAGACACGCTATTACCTATTTATAACAAGGTTCCAGGGCGGTGCCGCGGGCTAAAAGCACATAGGGAGAGACAAATAGATAAAGAAAAATACCTAAAAAAATTAAGATAAATATCTTGACAAATGGGAATCCCGGGGTATAATGATATCGTTGCATTTATCTAAATAAATTTAGATAAATTTGTGGCACGAACAATAGAATTGACTTTAAAGGAGATTTTTACCATGACTTTCGAAGAACTGAAGAACGTGATCGTTGATACCCTGAACGCCGACGCCGACGCCGTTACCATGGAAGCCAGCCTGGCCGATGACCTGAACGCCGACAGCCTGGATGCCGTGGAACTGAACATGGCCATCGAGGAAGCTTTCGGCACCGCCATCCCCGACGAGGAACTGCCCAACATGAAAACTGTGGGCGATATCTTCAACTACCTGACCAACAACGGCTGATTGCGCCGCCTCGCAACGTTACCAAAAGGATAGGAGGACTCCACGCATGGATGTCGGCAAGATTTTTGCCCTCGGTACCCGGGAACGGACCTTCCAGCTCAAGGCCCGGCGCGACGCCGGGATCGACAACCCGCGCTGGCGTGCACCGCAGTTTTTCACCTGCAAAAAGTGCGAGCGCCGCGCCACCCGTCAGGTCTGGGCCAGTACGCTGTATGTCTGCCCCAACTGCGGGTACCATCACCCGGTCGGCGGGTACTACCGGCTGAGCATGGTGCTGGATCACGGTACTTTCAAAGAACTGGACGGCGAACTGCAGGGTTCCAACGTGCTGGAGTTCCCCGGCTATGATGAAAAGCTGGCCACCCAGCGGTCCAAGACCGGCCTGAACGACGCAGCGGTGACCGCTGTGGGTAAGATCGGCGGTGTGCCGGTGGTGGCTGCGGTATTGGACAGCCGCTTCTTTATGGGCAGCATGGGTACGGCAGTGGGGGAGCGTGTCACCCGCGCCATCGAGTATGCCACTGCCAAGCATCTGCCCCTGGTCATTTTCTCAGCCAGCGGCGGTGCCCGCATGCAGGAGGGTATCTTCAGCCTGATGCAGATGGCCAAGACCAGTGCCGCTATCCAGCGCTTCCAGGCCAAGGGCGGGTTGTATATCAGCTACCTGACCCACCCCACCACCGGCGGCGTTACCGCCAGCTTTGCCAGCCTGGGCGATATTACCCTGGCTGAACCCGATGCGCTGATCGGCTTTGCCGGTCCCCGCGTGATCGAGCAGACCATCGGCGAAAAGCTGCCCAAGGGATTCCAGCGGGCCGAGTATCTGCTGGAGCACGGCTTTGTGGATAAGGTGGTGCCCCGCAGCGAAATGAAAAAGACCCTCACGCAGCTGCTGCAGCTGCATACGCAAGGAAGGAAGCGCGGCGCATGATCAAGGACATTCTGAAAGAGGTCGAGGAACTGGACCTGAAAATCGACGCCTTGCGCGGCGAGAACGCCGAGGACGAAGAAATGACTTCGGGCAGCGAGACGCTGGCTGAACTGGAGACCCGGCGCAGCGAACTGCTCAGCGACTGCAAGGAACTGACCGCTGCAGACCGGGTGTTCCTGGCGCGGCACCAGGGCCGTCCCCGCATCGACGAGTACATCAGCGAACTGTTCACGGATTTCTTTGAGCAGCGCGGTGACCGCCAGTGCAGCGACGACGAGAGCATTCTGGGCGGTATTGCCCGCTACAAGGGCATCCCGGTCACCGTCATCGGCCATCGCAAAGGTTCCACGCTGGAAGAAAACATGCGTTTCCGCTTCGGCATGCCGGAACCGGATGGCTACCGCAAGGCTCTGCGCATGATGAAACAGGCTGAAAAGTTTGGCCGCCCCATCATCACCTTCATCGATACGCCGGGTGCCTATCCGGGCAAGGAGGCCGAAGAACGGGGCCAGGGCGAGGCCATTGCCCGCAATCTGGCTGAAATGAGCGGCCTGACCGTGCCCGTCATCTCGGTGGTCACCGGCGAGGGCAGCAGCGGCGGCGCCCTGGGCCTGGGTGTGGCCAACCATATCCTGATGCTGGAAAATGCCGTCTACTCGGTACTCAGCCCCGAGGGCTTTGCCAGCATCCTGTGGAAAGATTCTTCCCGCAGCGGCGAGGCTTGCGATATCATGAAGCTGACCGCCCAGGACCTGCTGCAGGACGGCGTGGTGGAAGAAGTCATCCCCGAGCCGTTGGGCGGTGCCCAACGGGACCATCAGCAGCTTTTCACGGTGCTGGATGCTGCGTTGGAACGGCACCTGACCCAGCTGTGCAAGATGAACGGTAAAGCCCTGGCCGAGCAGCGGTATAAAAAATACCGCCAGATCGGCCAGTGAGCCAGGACAGATAGAGGGAAAATATGGAAGGTTTGCAGCTGATTGCCACCGGCGGGGCGCTGCCCAGCCGCCTGGTAACCAACGAGGATTTGAGCAAGCTGGTAGATACCAGCGACGAATGGATCACCAGCCGCACCGGCATCCGGGAACGACATTTCTGCGCCGAGGGTGAAAACGCCACCACGCTGGCGGTGGCCGCGGCCCGTCAGGCGCTGGAACGCAGCGGCCTGCAGCCGGAACAGATCGGCTGCTGTGTCTGCGGCACATTGTCCGGCCAGTACGCCAGCCCCAGCATGGCCTGCCTGGTGCAGCATGAACTGGGCCTGGCCGAAGATATCCCGGTGCTGGATGTGAACGCGGCCTGTTCCGGGTTTATTTACGGCACGGCGGTAGCCCGCGGCCTGCTGGCTGCCCGCCCCGGCGATGCCCGCCGCTACGCGCTGGTCATCGGATGTGAACAACTCTCCCGTCTGATGGACATGACAGACCGCAATACCTGCGTGCTGTTTGGGGACGGTGCGGGCGCGGCCATCTATGAACTGTCGGCGGAAGTGGAGTTCGCCATGGACCTGGGCGCCCGGGGCGACCTGGCCATCGAGACGGCGCCCTGCGGCCCTATCCGCATGGATGGCCGGGCGGTGTTCCGCTTTGCGGTGGACGCGCTGCCCCGCAGCCTGCACGCCGTGCTGGAAGCCACGGACCATACGCTGGATGATCTGGACTGGGTGGTCTGCCATCAGGCCAACAGCCGTATCATCGACCACTGCGTCAAGAAGCTGCAGGCGGACCCCGCCAAGTTCTACAAAAATATGGACCGCCATGGCAACACCAGCGCCGCCAGCATTCCGGTGGCGCTCAATGAACTGGCCGAGACCGGCCGCCTGAAACCCGGTATGCGCATCGCCTGCGTGGGCTTCGGCGGGGGCCTGACCTGGGGCGGCATGCTGATTACCGTGAAAGGAAACCTTGTATGAAACTGCTGAACGAGATTCTGGGGACCCGGTATCCTCTTATCCAGGGCGGCATGGCCAACATCGCCACCGGCGAGTTTGCCGCCGCCTGCTCCAATGCCGGTGCGCTGGGCCTGATCGGCTCGGGCGGCATGAACGTGGACTCTCTGCGCGATAACATCCGCCGTGCCAAACAGCTCACCGATAAGCCCTTCGGCGTCAACATCATGCTGATGCACCCCCAGGCTGATGAGTTCGCCAAGATCGTGGTGGAAGAAGGCGTCCGCTTTGTCACCACCGGCGCAGGCAACCCCGGCAAGTACATGGAAAGCTGGAAAGCTGCCGGCATCACCGTTATGCCCGTGGTGGCCGCTTCGGTGCTGGCCAAGCATTTGGTCAAGTGCGGCGCTGATGCGCTGATCGCTGAGGGCACCGAGAGCGGCGGCCATGTGGGCGAGATGACCACCATGGCCCTGGTGCCCCAGGTCATCGATGCGGTGGATGTGCCCGTCATTGCGGCGGGTGGCATCGCCGATGGGCGCCAGCTGGCGGCTGCTCTGGCGCTGGGCGCCTGCGGTGCCCAGATCGGCACCTGCCTGCTGGTGGCTGAGGAATGCCCCATCCACCCCAATTACAAGGAAGCCCTGCTCAAAGCCAAGGACAGCGACACCATCGTCACCGGCCGCATCGGCGGTACTCCGGTCCGCGTGCTGAAAAACCGCATGAGCCGTGAGTATGTCCGCCAGGAGAAGGCGGGTGCCGACAAGATGGAACTGGAAAAGTTCACCCTGGGCAGTTTGCGCCGCGCTGTGTTTGAGGGCGACACCCAGACCGGCAGCCTGATGGCCGGTCAGGTGGCCGGTATGCTGACCGGCGTGCGCCCGGTGGCCGAGATTCTGGACGATCTCATGGATGGCTGCCGCACCCGTCTGCAGGAAATGAACCAGATTCACGTCTGAGAAAAGGAGCCTACAGCGATGAAACTTGCTTTTTTGTATGCCGGCCAGGGCAGTCAGCATGCCGGTATGGGCGCTGATCTCTACGCGGCGTCCCCGGTTTTCAAGGCGGTGTTCGATGAGGCCGCCTCTGTTCTGGATTTTGATTTGAAATCCACCTGTTTCGAGGACCCCGAAGGGGTCATCAACCAGACCCGCTATACCCAGCCCTGCATGGTGGCTTTCGCCGCCGGTGTTACCGCTATGCTGGCCGATGCGGGTATCCGCCCCGATTACGCCGCCGGCTTGTCCCTGGGCGAATACTCGGCCCTGCAGTGCGCCGGTGTGTTCGATGCAAAAACGGCGGTGGAGCTGGTAGCTTTCCGCGGCCAGGCCATGGCCAAGGCCTCCGAGGGGCTGGACTGCGGTATGACCGCTGTGCTGATGCTGGGCCGTGAGGAACTGCAGACTTGCTGTGATAAGGCTTCTGACCTGGGCGTGGTGCAGATCTGCAACTACAACTGCCCCGGCCAGCTGGTCATCGGCGGCGAAAAGGCCGCTGTGGACCGGGCCGCCGAACTGGCCAAGGAAGCGGGCGCCAAGCGCTGCCTGCCCCTCAAGGTAAGCGGGCCTTTCCATACTACGCTGATGCACCCGGCCGGGGATGCCCTGGCCCAGCGCTTTACCCAGGTCACCTTTGCACCCATGCAGCTGCCCGTACTGTTCAACTGCCTGGGCCGTGAGATGGGGGAGAACGATTCCATCGCCGACCTGCTGGAGCGCCAGGTGCAGAGCAGCGTTTACCTGGAGGACACCATCCGCCGTCTGGCCGAACTGGGCGTGGATACCGTGGTGGAGATCGGACCCGGCAAGGCCATCTCCGGTTTTGTCAAAAAGACTGTGGGCAGTGCCATCAACTGCCTGAATATTGAGACCGCCGAGGACTTTGAAAAGGCCGTGGCAGTGCTGAAGGAGGCCCGGGCATGAGTGAACAGAACATTCGTCCCGCCGCGCTGGTAACCGGCGGTGGCCGCGGCATTGGCCGTGCCATCTGCCTGGAACTGGCCAAGGCCGGTTTCAATGTCTGCGTCAACTACGCTTCCAGTTCCGCCGCAGCAGAACAGACGGTGGCGGACTGCATCGCCCTGGGCGTGGAAGCCGTTGCCCTGCAGGCCGACGTCACCAGCCCTGCCGACTGCCAGAACCTGGTGGACACTGCTGCCAAGACCTTCGGCCGTCTGGATGTGCTGGTCAACAATGCCGGTGTCACCGCCGACAAGCTGATCCTGCGCATGCAGGAGGAGGACTTCGACAAAGTCATCAGCGCCAACCTCAAAGGCGCTTTCTTCTGCTGCAAGGCCGCTTGCAAACTGATGATGCGCCAGCGCTACGGCCGCATCATCAACATCAGCAGCGTGGTGGGCCTGCACGGCAATGCGGGCCAGAGCAACTACGCGGCCAGCAAGGCAGGCCTCATCGGTCTGACCAAAAGCCTGGCCAAGGAGTTTGCCGCCCGCGGCGTCACCGTCAACGCGGTGGCCCCCGGTTTCATCGGCACCGACATGACCGACGCCATGCCAGAAGCCGCCAAACAGGCGGCTTTGGGCTCGGTACCCGCGGGCCGTATCGGCAATGCCGAGGAAGTGGCGGCTGCCGTGGCTTTCCTGGCAGGGCAGAGCGCCGGTTACATCACCGGCCAGGTGCTGTGTGTGGACGGCGGTATGGGCATGTAAATGCCTTGCGGGACTGCGCGGTTGCGGAACATACGCGCGGACCTTTGTGGTTTTGATTTGGTTTTGAGGCAAGATATACAAGGATAAACAAGATAGCGAGGTTTCCCATGGAAAAACGCAGAGTCGTCATCACCGGTCTTGGCACCGTCAATCCCACCGGCAATACGGTGGCGGAAAGCTGGGCCGCGGTGCGCCGCGGGGAATGCGGCGTCGGGCCCATCACCCACTACGATACGACCAACAGCAAGGTCAAGCTCGCGGCAGAGGTCAAGAACTTTGACCCTGCCGAGCGCATTGACAAGCGCGAGGCCCGCAAAATGGCCCGCTTTACCCAGTTCGCGGTGGCTGCCGCGGCAGAGGCCATGGCCGATGCGGGTATTGATATGGAACAGACCGATGCCAACCGCTTCGCCACCATCATCTCCAGCGGCATCGGCGGTCTGCCCACCATCGAGGAAGAACACGCCAAGGGCGAAGTCAAGGGGTTTGACAAGGTAAGCCCCTTCTTTGTACCCATGTCCATCGCCAACATCGCGGCTGGCCAGGTGGCCATCCGCTTCGGGCTCAAGGGTATGTGCACCAGCCCGGTCACGGCCTGTGCCGGCGGCACAAACGCCATTGGCGATGCGTTCCACCGCATTCGAGACGGTTACGAGGATATGGCCATCTGCGGCGGTACCGAAAGCTGCATCAGCCCCCTGGGCGTGGGCGGCTTTACCAGCATGAAGGCCCTGAACACCACCGAGGACCCTGCCCGTGCCTCCATCCCCTTTGACGCGGAGCGCGGCGGTTTCGTCATCGGCGAGGGTGCCGGTATGCTGGTGCTGGAAGAACTGGGCCATGCCCAGGCCCGCGGCGCCAAGATCTACGCCGAAGTCGTGGGCTACGGCGCGACCTGCGACGCCCACCACATCACCGCTCCGGCACCCAACGGCGAAGGCGGTGCGCGCAGCATGGCGCTGGCCATTGCGGATGCGGGCATTCAGCCCTCTGATATCGGCTACATCAATGCCCACGGCACCGGCACCCACCTGAATGACAGCGGCGAGACCGCGGCCATCAAAGCGGTGTTCGGCGAGCATGCCTACAAGCTGCATGTTTCCAGCACCAAGTCCATGACCGGGCACTTGCTGGGCGGTGCCGGTGGCGTGGAGGGCGTCTTCACCGCCCTGGCTCTGCACGACGGTTACCTGCCTGCCACCATCGGGCTCAAGGTGCCTGATCCCGAATGTGACCTGGATTACCTGCCCAACCAGGGCCTGGAAGAACAGGTGGAGTATGCCCTCAGCGACAGCCTGGGCTTCGGCGGGCACAACGCCTGTGTCGTCTTCAAACGCTGGGAGGGTTGAGTTATGGCCATTGTACCCAATGATCCGCCGCGTGCGCTGAATGCTGTGCAGATCGCGCAGATTCTGCCGCATCGGTATCCTTTTGCCCTGGTGGACAAGATCACCGACTATACGCCCGGTCAGTGGGCCCGGGGCGTCAAATGCGTCACCATGAACGAGCCCTTTTTCCAGGGGCATTTTCCCGGCCAGCCCGTTATGCCCGGTGTGCTGATCCTGGAGGCACTGGCCCAGTGCGGCGCTGTGGCCGCTCTCAGCGAGGAGAGCGCTCAGGGCAAACTGGCGCTGTTCGGCGGCGTCAAGAATGCCCGTTTCCGCCGCCAGGTGGTGCCCGGCGATGTGCTGACGCTGGAATGCGAACTGGTGGAACGTCACGGCCCCGTAGGTGTGGGCAAGGCCACCGCCTGGGTGGACGGTGTGCGCGCTGTCAACGCGGAACTGACGTTTGCCATCGTGGATCGGGAGCCCGCGGTTTGAACCCTGCCAAACAGGACTGGAAAAATACGCCTGAACATGCTATACTAATCTACAAGAACGCAAAAGGGTTGCGCATGCGCCAGATGCGCCGCGCCGTGTCCCGGAACCGAAAAAATCCGGCCATGGACCCACAGGAGGTTTTTGCCATGTTGGATCAGGCATTCAATCAGGTCTATACCAAGTTCAAGCTGCATTTTTACCAGCAGATTTTCAATAAGTTTGAAAGCCGCGAGGCCACACTGACCACGGTGGAGTCCTTCTGCATGGAGGTCATTATGGCACTGGGGCATCCCACCATCGCGGAGTTTTCCAACATGATGAATCTGTCCACCCCCAATGCGGCCTATAAGATCAACAATCTGGTCAAAAAAGGGTATGTGAAAAAGGTCCAGTCCAGCACCGACAAGCGGGAATATCATTTGTATCCCACCAAAAAATATGTAGACTATTACAGCATCAGCTACGCCTACCTGCAGCATGTGGTGGACCGCGCCAAGCAGCGCTTTTCCACCGAGGACCTGCAAAAACTGGAAGAAATGCTCAACATTGTTGCGGAAGAGCTGATGCCGGAAATTGAGCTGCCCCACGCGGGCGCTCCCCGCGCGGCGGAGTAAACTTCTTTATACCCAAGAGCGAAGTGAGCCATCACTCGATGGCTCGCTTTTTGTATTGCGCCGTGCTGTGGCCGGGGACCGGGGATTTTTTACACCGCGCACCCTTGACAAGCGGGCAGGCAGGCCCCATAATAAAACTATTCCATAGAAAAAGGGAGGTGCCGCGGATGCGCGTCATTGCGGGGAGCGCACGGGGGAAAAACCTGCAGGCATTGCCGGGCGAGGATGTGACCCGCCCCACCATTGACCGGGTGAAAGAGGCCATGTTCTCCAGCATTCAGTTTTTGGTGCCCGGCGCCCGGGTGCTGGACCTGTTCGCCGGCAGCGGTCAGCTGGGCATTGAGGCGCTGTCCCGCGGGGCCAGAAGCTGCATTTTTGTGGACCAGGCACCGGCTGCGCTGGCTGTGGTAGCGGCCAACTGCAAGGCTGCCGGGGTGGAACGGCAGAGCGATATCCGCCAGAGTGAGGCACTGGCCTTCTTGGCCAATATCCGCGGCCCTTTTGATCTGGTTCTGCTGGACCCGCCCTATCACCGGGATATTCTGCCCGGAGTGTTGACCGCACTGCAGGACAAAGTGGCGCCGGGCGGTGTGGTGCTGGCGGAAAGTGAGTGCGGCGCCCAGCTGCCCGAACAGGCGGGGGCGCTGGTGCGCACCAAACAATACCATTACGGCAAGATCATGGTCAGCCGGTATGAGAGAGAGGGAGAGGCATGAACGTAGAAGAATTGCTGGACCTGATGGAGGAAACCCTGGAAGCAGGCACGGCTGTGCCCTTTGCGGCGGCTAAGCGCGTGGTGGATGTGGACCGCATGCGGGACATCATCGATGAAGTGCGCAACAATTTGCCCGATGAAGTGCGGGAAAGCAAGAAGATCGTTAACGACCGGGAACAGATTTTGAAAAATGCCCGCATTGAATCGGAGGGCATCATCCAGCAGGCCGAGGAACGCGCCCGCACCCTGGTCAGCGAGCAGGAGATCGTCAAGCGCAGCCAGCAGCGTGCGGTGGAGATTCTGACCGCCGCCCAGGCCCAGGCCAAGGAACTGAGCCGCAACGCCACCGTCTACTGCGAGGGCATCCTTAAGAATTCCGAGGAAGTGCTGTCCCGCAGCGTGGCGGATATCAAGAACACCCGCATGAACCTGCGCAACGCGGCCAGCCGCTCCATGCGCGGCCCGAAAAAGTGACCTCTGCAGAAATTTTATCTCGCCCCCCGGAAGGAATCCCCTTCCGGGGGAATTTTTTTGCTATGCGGCCCTGCAGCACGCCGGGGGGACAGGTACTTTCCCCACCACTCCCCACCGCCCTTTGTACAAACTGTGAAAATTACGCCCGCAGCGGACTTTTTTGCCGCTGCGGGCTTGCTTTTTATCCCCTGAAATGGTAGACTAATCTTACCGTAGTGGGTAAAAGTGGATGATTTACCCAAGATAGTGGTTGAAAGTGGGTGGTTTTCCACCTTTTCCACAGAGTTTTCCACCGCCACCACGGGGTAACGTCAAAAAATCTGCGGAAAGTTTGTGCAAAGGGTCGAAACGGTCTGGAAGGGAGGGGGACGGCGTGCTCGTAGGGCAGTATGATTACGCCATCGACGCCAAAGGGCGGCTGAATTTCCCCGCGCGCTTCCGCGAAACGATGGGCCAGACCTTCATCGTTACCCGTTGGCTGGACCACTGCCTGGCGGCTTTCCCTGCCGAGGAATTTGAAAAGGTGGCCGCCAAGATCGAGGAAAAAGGCCTGGTGAAAGGCCGCAAGGTCAGCCGTATGCTGTATGCCTCGGCGGTGGAGGTCACGCCGGACAAGCAGGGCCGCATCCAGCTGCCCGCCAAACTGCGGGAGTACGCTGGGCTTGACCACGATGTGACCATCATCGGCAACCGCAGCTTTGCCGAAATCTGGAACACTGCCGCCTGGAACAGCGACCAGGCCAGCAGCGACGAGGATTTCACCGCTGCCATGGAAGACCTGAATTTTTAAACGATAGGTTGTTACAAAAATGGAATTTTCACATATCCCCGTGCTGCTGCAGCCCTGTCTCGACGGGCTGGCCATTGATCCCGCCGGCATTTATCTGGATGGTACCGCCGGTGGAGCGGGGCACAGCAGACAGATCGCTCAACGTCTTACCACAGGGCGCCTCATTGCGCTGGACCAGGACCCGGATGCGGTGGCAGCCGCCACCGAAAGGCTTAAGGGCCTGCCCGCCCAAGTGGTACAGGCGAATTTCCGCGACGCGGCCCGTGTGCTCGCGGAGCTTTCTATCCCGGCGGTCAACGGGGCCCTGCTGGACCTGGGCGTTTCCAGCCATCAGCTGGACGACGGGGCGCGCGGTTTCTCCTACCATGCCGACGCCCCGCTGGATATGCGCATGAGTCAGCAGGGTCCCACCGCCGCGGACCTGGTCAACACCCTCAGCCGGGAGGAACTGTCCCGCATCCTGCGGGATTACGGCGAGGAACCCTACGCCTGGCAGATTGCCGGCAAGATCGTGGCAGCGCGGGAACGGGCACCTGTAGCCACTACGATGCAGCTGGCGGACCTGGTGGCCTGCGCCGTGCCGCCGGCGGAGCGGCGCAAGGCCAAAAACCCTGCCCGCCGTACGTTCCAGGCCATCCGCATCGCTGTCAACTCGGAACTGGATGTCCTGAACGAAGGTCTGGATGCTATTTTTGACTGCCTGGCCCCCGGTGGTCGGCTGTGTGTGATTACCTTCCACAGCCTGGAGGACCGCCTGGTCAAAAACAAGTTCCGCCGCTGGGCCCAGCGTTGCACTTGCCCGCCGGAACAGCCGGTCTGCACCTGCGGCGGTGTAGCCAAAGCAAAACTCATCACCCGCAAACCCATTGAGGCAGACGCCACGGAGCAGCAGCAGAACCGCCGTGCCCGTTCCGCCAAACTCAGAATTTTGGAGAAAGTATAAAGAGGCAATCTTATGACAACGGTTTTATTGCATACCGGCCAGACCGCGCCCAAGCTGGAGCGTCCGCAGCCCCAGGTACGGGTGGTGCGCGGCGGCCGGCACGGTCTGAGCCGGGCACGCCAGGTGGCACTGTCCATGCTGAATGTGCTGGCTGTGGCGCTGCTGCTGGGCCTTATCGTCAGTGTGGTGTACAGCCAGGCCAAGATCACCGAGCTCAACGGTAAAATCAACGAAGCACGTACCGACCTGACCGCCGCCCAGAGCGAATACGACTACCTTTCCGCTCAGATGAGCGAGATTACCAGCCGGTCCAGTCTGCAGCAGGTGGCGGAAGGGGAACTGGGTCTGGTCCAGCTGGACCCCAGCCAGGTCACCTATATCCAGCTGGAGGACGAGAACGTCATCGAAAAATCGTCGGGCGGCGCAGGGGCGTTGCTGGCCGACGTGCGCACCGCCGCCCTCAGTCTGCTGGGCGGTTTGAACCCGTAAAGTAAACACCACCGGCAACGAGCCTTTTCCCAGCGGCACTCCGCCGTTTGTGAAAAGGCTCGCCGCCGCAATAAGGGAACTTTTCAGCAAAGGAAAACGCCATGTCCAATCCGTCCAAACATCCCCGGCACAGCTTCCGGGCTGCCGTTCTGCAGCGCACGCTGGTGGCCATCGCCATCTTCCTGATCTTCTTTTTCGGCGTATTGGTGTATCAGCTCTACGCGCTGCAGCTGCGCGACGCCGAACTTTACCGTACTGAGGCCGTGACCCAGCAGCTGCAGGATACAGAATTGCCCGCCACCCGCGGCTCCATCTACAGTGCCAACGGCAAGCTGCTGGCCAAAAGCAACACGGTATGGAACATCATTGCCAACCCCAAACAGTCGGTGACCAATGGCGCCACTACTGCCCAGCTGCAGACCGCGGCGGAGGAGATCGCGGCTCTGCTGAATGACGGCACCACGGCCGAAGCAGTATTCAATGTGCTCACGGCAACCAATTCTGCCGGGGAACCCTACGAGTACCGGGTGCTGGCCAAGGGTGTGGAAAAACCGGTAGCCGATGCCATCATCGAGTATTCCATGAATTACCGCACCGACCCGCCCGCCGGTGAGGAACAGGGCTACCGCATCGTGGTGCTTACCACCGAACAGACCTCTACCCGCAGTTATCCCTACGGGGCGTTTCTGTCTTCGGTTCTGGGCTTCTGCAATGCCGATGGCTCCGGCGCCTACGGGCTGGAAAAATCTTACGATGATGTACTGTCCGGTACGCCGGGGCGCAGCATTGCCGAGACCAACGTCAACGGCGAGGTGCTGGCCAACGCCGAGGCCGATGTCTATGACGCCATTGACGGCAACAATCTGATCCTGACCATCGACGAGACGGTGCAGGGCATTGTGGAGGAATATCTGGCCGAGGCCATGAATACCTTCACCGTTCATGCTCGCGGCAGCGCTATTGTCATGGACGTCAAGACCGGCGCAATTCTGGCTATGGCGTCGCTGGAACAGTTCGACCCCAACGACCCCTATACCATCTATGACGAAAAGATGCAGGCCATTCTGGACAAGGAGGAACTGGACGAGGAGGCCATCGACTGGCTGAATGGACGCCTGGGGGAAAAACAGGTGGCTGCCATTGTTGAGGATGGCAAAATCAGTCAGGAAACCACCACCGACGAGGAGGGCAATACCGTCAGCAGCGAATACACCCAGCTGCAGGGTATGATGCGCGAAGCCCAGTGGAAGAATAAGAACATCACCGAACTGTACATGCCCGGTTCGGTGTTCAAGCTGATCACCGCATCGGCGGGCCTGGATTCCGGCATCATGACTGCTGGGCAGGAATTTTACTGCAACGGCGCCCTGACTGTGGATGCGGGAAGTATATGGGAACACACCTACCACTGTGCCAACGACAAGGCCCATGGTCTGCTGAATATGGCCGACGCGCTGAACCACAGCTGCAATCTGTGGTTCATTCAGGCGGCAGAAACACTGCGGCCTGCTGTATTCTACGATTATATCCAGGCATTCGGGTTTACCCAAATCACCGGTATCGACCTGCCCAACGAGACCCGCTGGACCAGTGTATACAATGCCGAGCAGATGGCAGAAGTCGATACCAACCTGTACACGGCGGCCTTCGGCCAGAACGAGGCCATTACGCCGTTGCAGATGGCCACAGCGGTGGCGGCGGTGGCCAACGGTGGCTACCTTGTCACACCTTATGTGGTGGATTCCATCACTGATATCGACGGTAATGTGGTGCAGAAGACCGAGACCAACATCCGCCGTCAGGTCATCTCGGAGGAGGTCAGCAAACAATTGCTGGCTATGATGGAAGCCAGTGTGGACCCCAATGGCAACACCAGTGATGGTTACCACTCCAACAAAAATGCCTATGTGGCGGGTTACCGTATCGGCGGTAAGTCCGGTACGGCGGAGCGCACTGACCGGAATTTCCGTTACGACGGTGATTACTACAAAACCATGAGCTTTGCCGCGGTATTGCCCGTGGATGATCCCGAAATTGAAGTGTTTGTGGTGTTGGACGACCCGCGTTGGCTCCGGGACTATGCCAGTGAGGTAGTGGCCCCGGTGGTAGGCAACATTATCAGCGAGATCGCGCCATATCTGGGGATTGAGCAGGATCCGGACTACAATCCCACGGGTACCGTCACGGTGCAGACCTGCCTGGATTATCCCTGGACCAGTGCGCAGGTTACGCTGAACCAGCTGGGTCTTAAGCACAAACTCATCGGTTCCAGCAGTGGCAACATCGTTTACCAGTACCCTTACGGCGGCAGCAAGGTGCCCGCCGGTTCCACTGTTTACCTGTACACCAATACCGACCAGGATTCCATGACTACAGTGCCCGATGTGACCGGCAAGAGCGGCAGCTTTGCCCAGCAGATGCTGCAGGCCGCCAACCTGAATGTGGAATTTGCCGGTGACAGCGGCGGCAAGGTGGTGGCCCAAAGCGTGGAACCCGACACCAGTGCGCCTTACGGAACTATCGTGACACTGACCATGGACGGAGGCACCGAAACCCCGACAGAGGAGACAGAAACGCCGCCGGAGGAGACCGAAACGCCAGCGGAAAGCGCTGCTCAAAGCGGTGATTCCCAGCCAGAGGCGTAACGGCGCGCACATTCTATGCTATTGCAACAAGGAGGCAATTCTCTATGCAACCAATTCCAGCCAACCAACTGCTGGCCGGCCTGACACTGGCCGAGCCGATCCCCATCCATGCGGTCGTCACCGACAGCCGCCGGGTGGAGCCGGGCTGTGTGTTTATCTGCTTTCCCGGGGAACGGGTGGACGGCCATACCTTCGCTGCCGGGGCCTACCGGGACGGCGCTGCCTATGTGGTAGCCAATCATCCTGTGGAGGGGGTGCCTGCCGAGCGTACCGTGGTGGTGCCGGACAGCGCCCTGGCTATGGTGCGCATGGCGTCCAACTACCGCATGCTGTTCACCCCGCGCATGATCGGCGTTACCGGCAGTGTGGGCAAGACCACCACCAAGGAGTTCTGCTATGCGGTGCTGTCGGCTTTCGGCAACACCCTCAAAACCGAGGGCAACCAGAACAACGATATCGGCGTCCCCAACACCCTGTTCCGCCTGGAAGACACCACCGAGTACGCCGTGGTGGAGATGGGTATGGATCATGCGGGGGAAATCGAGCGCCTGACCCGCTGTGCCCGTCCATCGGCGGCCATCATCACGATGATCGGGGTGTCTCATCTGGAAAATCTCGGCACCCGGGAGAATATACTGAAAGCAAAGATGGAAATCTGCGCAGGGCTGCCGGACGGCGCACCGCTGGTACTCAATGCCGACAACGACCTGCTGCCCACCGCTCGGGTGCCGGAACGTCTGCATGCCGTCTGGTTCGGCGTAGAGTCCGAAACCGCTGATGTGCGCGCGACGGACGTACAGACCGGGGCGCAGGGGACCACCTTTACCCTGGTGGACAAGGAACACGGCCACTTTGCCGTTTCCATCCCCACGGCGGGCCTGCATACGGTGTATGATGCGCTGGCGGCTTACGCAGCGGCTACCCGGCTGGGGCTGGACCCGGCTGCCTGCGCGGCAGCGCTGGCCCGCTACCAGACCACCGGCATGCGGCAGAATATTGTGGAGCAGGGGGGCGTTACCGTAATTGAGGACTGCTACAACGCCAGCCCCGACAGCATGAAAGCCGCGCTTTCAGTGCTGGAACAGCTGCCTAACCCGCGCAAGATCGCCCTGCTGGGGGATATGCTGGAACTGGGCGATGCCAGTGAGGAGGGACACCGCCAGTGCGGCCAATGGGCTGCCGAGAGCGGGGTAGACCTGCTCATCGCCTACGGGCCGCGCAGCGCGGCCATGGCCCAGGCGGCAAAAGACCTGGGCGTAACAACTGTGCATTGCCAAACAGCCCAAGAGGTGCTACAATGTTTACGGCAATCCGTGCGCCCCGGTGATGCACTGCTGGCCAAGGCCAGCCATGCCATGGCGCTGGAGGAACTGCTGCAGCAATTCTACGCTGCGTTGCCCCAGGCGTGACGCTTCCCCGTGCGGTCATGCCCGGAATCAAGTGTTTTTGGAGGAATGACTGCATGGAGCAAACTGTCTCCTATATGCTGGCGGCATCTGCGGTGGGGGGCTTTGCCCTTACCGCCGTGACCTGCTGGCTGCTGATCCCCGCGCTGCACCGGTTGCACTTTGGCCAGACCATCCGGGAGGAAGGCCCCACCTGGCACAACAAAAAGAGCGGCACACCCACTATGGGCGGGCTGGGCTTTATCTTTGGCGTGCTGGCCACCCTGGGCATTGTGTGGGGAATGTTTTCCGGCAAAGCACCGGAAGTCCTGGGCCCGCAGCAGCTGGCTGCCGGCATGCTGGTGCTGTTTCTGGCTTTCGGGTCGGGGCTCATCGGCTTTCTGGATGATTTTATCAAGGTCATCAAACACCGCAATCTGGGGCTGACCGGCTGGCAGAAGATCGTATTGCAGGTGGCCGTTACAGTGGGTTTTATGATAGGGCTCAACTATTTGGGGCTGCTGTCCACCCAGGTCATGCTGCCGGTGTTCGGCACGGTGGAGCTGGGACTGCTGTTTTATCCCATCGCCTTTTTCGGGATTATTTTCCTGGTCAATGCGGTCAATCTGACCGATGGCCTGGACGGTCTGTGCACCGGCGTGACCTTTGTCTCCATGCTGGGCTACCTGCTGGCAGGCAGCCTGTTGGGGTTTGTGCATGTTTCACTGATCGCCGCCGCCACGGCGGGGGCCTGTGCCGGATTCCTGATTTGGAATTTCTACCCCGCCAAAGTTTTTATGGGCGATACCGGCAGCATGTTTTTCGGCGGCCTGGTTACGGCGCTGGCCTTTATTATGGACCGGCCCGAACTGGTGCTGTTCTTCGGCATTGTCTATATTTGGGACGCCATGACAGTGGTCATCCAGCGGGTGTACTTCAAACTCACCCATGGCAAACGCATTTTCAAAATGACTCCCATCCACCACGCTTTTGAGATGCGCGGTTGGCGGGAGGTCAAGATCGACGGATTCTTTGCGCTGATCGCGGCGGTAGGGGTGGCCTTGGGCATCCTGTACATCTGCCTTGTCTGAACCTCAGCTCTGTACCCACGCCCTGAAAGGAGGGCCATCCCTTGCAAAATACCACGACCAGCCTGCTGGCCCTCATTTTGGACCGCTCGGTGGGCAATATCCTCCGCATGCTGCGCGTTATCCGCCTGCCCAAAGCGGAACGGGGGCCTGTATCCTGGGGCTTTGTAGGTACCCTGGCCATTACGCTGGCTTACGGGCTGATTATGCTGTTTTCCGCCAGCTATTCCAGTGGTTACACCAAATACGGCGATATTTACCACTTTATCAAACCGCAGGCAATCGTGGCGGTGGTGGGTTTTGCAGCAATGCTGTTTTTATCCCGCATCAATTACCGTGCGCTGCGTTACCTCAACGAGACCTTTTACTTTGTCACCCTGGTTCTGCTGGTGGTGGCGCTGTTTATGCCCAGTGACAACAACGGCTGCTACCGTTGGGTGTATTTCCCGGGTGGTATGTCGTTGCAGCCCTCGGAACTGGCCAAATTCGCCATCATCCTGGGCACTGCCGACGCACTGGACAAACGCAAGGACCAGATCGGCAATCCACTGTACGGAATCGTTTTGCCGGCATTGCCCCTGATACCAGTGTTGATCCTGCTCAAAATGGAACCCCACAACTCCGCCATGATTTTGATGTGTGCTATTTTCGGCACCATGGTTTTCTGCGCCGGGGGCGGCGGCTGGTGGCTGTTTGGTGCCGGCGGTGTGGCGGCAGCAGGCGGTCTTGCCTTTTATAACTACCTGTCTTCCAGCGGGGGCTACGCAGCGGAACGTCTGGGTGGTGTGTGGGGGTTGACCCCCACCGATACCGCCAATATGCTGTGGCAGACCCGCCAGAGTGTTTACGCCATCTGTACCGGTGGTATGTTCGGTGTGGGAATCGGCAACAGCGTGCAGAAACACCAGTGGCTGCCCTATGCTGAAAATGACTTTATCTTCTCGGTAGTGTGTGAGGAACTGGGTTTTGTGGGCGCCTTGGCGGTCATCATCCTGTTCGGCGCCCTCATTGTGCAGGGCATTCTCATTGCACTCAACGCGCCGGACTTCTTCGGCACGCTGCTGGGGATTGGTGTCACCGCACAGGTGGCCTGGCAGGCATTCTGTCATATTGGCGTGGCCACGGCGCTGCTGCCCAATACAGGCATCAGTCTGCCGTTCTTTTCTTCGGGCGGCACCAGCTTGCTGCTGCTGCTGGGGGAGATGGGCGTACTGCTCAGTGTGTCCCGGGCCGGCAATGCCCGCCTGGCGGCCCAGAAAGAGCAGCAGCAGGCCGATATTGACCGTCGCCTGGGCCGGAGCCCTCAGCGCCCGGTGTACCGCCACCAGCGTACATAACAAAAAAAAGGGGAGAAGCTCATGCGCGTTCTCATTGCAGCCGGCGGCACCGCCGGTCACATCAACCCGGCGCTGGCCATTGCCGGTGCCCTGAAAGCTGCTGACCCGTCCGTCGAAATCCATTTTGCCGGACGGCGGGAAGGCATGGAATACGGTCTGGTAACCAAGGCCGGGTATCCTTTCCATCATATTGAGATCAACGGGTTTCAGCGCCGCCTCAACCCGGAAAACATCGTGCGCAATGTTGTGGCCGTGTGGCACCTGGCCTTGTCCGGTCCGCGCACCCAGAAGATTTTGAAAGAAGTAAACCCTGATCTGGTTATCGGCTGCGGCGGTTATGTCAGTGGTCCGGTGGTGCGTGCCGCCGCCAAGCGGGGCATCAAGACTGCCATTCATGAACAGAACGCTTTCCCCGGTGTGACCAACAAGCTGTTGGCTAAGGATGTGGACTTGGTGCTGGCTGCCAGTGCTGACGCCGTACAGAAACTGGGAGCCCCGGACAAGACTTATGTGGTGGGCAACCCGGTCCGACCCGAAGTGCTCTCGGCGGATCGTGCTGCCGCCAGGCAGAAACTGGGGGCGGGGGATCGCGCCGTGATTCTCAGTTTCGGCGGCAGCCTGGGGGCAGACCGCATCAATCAGGTGGTGGCTGATCTCTGCGCCTGGGAAAAAGAACAGGGTGCCAATGTTTTGCATCTGCACGCCACCGGCAAGCGGGGCGTAGGCCTGTTTGAACGTCTGCAAAAGCAAAAGGGCTTTGCGCCCGGACCTAACCTGGTGGTCACACCCTACATCAACAATATGCCCCAGCTGCTGGCTGCCGCCGACCTGGTCATTGCCCGGTCAGGTGCGCTGACGCTGGCAGAACTGGAAGCCGTGGGCCGCGCCTCCATCCTGATCCCCAGCCCCAACGTGGCAGAAAACCACCAGTATTACAACGCCCTGGAACTGGAAAAGGCCGGTGCGGCGGTGGTGATCGAGGAGAAAAATCTGACAGGCCAGAAACTCATCGACACGGTGCAGGAACTGTTGGCTGTTCCCGGAAAACTGAGTGCGATGGGCGCCGCGGCCAGAACGCTGGGAGACCCCCGTAGCCTGGAACACATTACCGAAAAACTGCTGAACCTTGTAAAGTGAATATGCTTTACAGATAAAAACGCAACCTGCAACGAAAGGAGCCACCCGACATGGAACGCGACCAGCGCAGCCGCCAGCAAAAGTCCCGGGGCGGCTCCTTTTCCCGTTCTGCGCCCCCAAAACGCTCTTTGGGCAGCCGCATGGGCTTGCAAAAACCGGGGCAGGTGCCGCAGCCACCCCGTGGACCAAGCGGGCAGCGCCCGGCAACGCCTCTTCAGCCCGGGCAGCGCGCTGCGGCGTCCCGGCAGCGGCCTCAGTCTCAGACTGGAAGGACGCAGCGCTATTCTGGCCAGCAACTCAATCCGCAGAAAGCGGGGTACACACCCGGTACACCCCGCAGGCAGCGCCGGGTTACCCAGGCGGAACTGCTTCGCCGCCGCAACCAGCGCCGGGCGCTGGGCGTGCTGGGAGTATTGGCGGTGTTGGCACTGGGCACCATTGTATCGGTCAATCTGCTGTTCAAAGTAACGGCTTTCCGGGTAGAGACCTTTGACAGAACCACCCCTGCTGACACCGGCATTTATACCGAGGAAGAAATCATCACAGCCCTGGGAATCGAACAGAACAGTAATCTGTTTGGGTTCTCCACCGTGGAAAAGACCGCTCAGCTGCAAAAAATGTTCCCCTACCTGGATGATGTACAGGTGGATATTCAGCTGCCCGGCACGGTGGTGATTAAGGTGACCCCTGCAAAGGAGCAATTTGCCTGTATGTACTCCGGCGGGTGGATCGTTTTGAGCGATACCCTTAAAATTCTGCGCAGCGATCTGTCCCAGCCGGAAGGGCTGGTCCTGCTCTCCTGCAGTCTGCCTACCGACTTTACGCCGGTGGTGGGGCAGTTCCTGATGCCCCAGAGTTATAACTCTCTGCTGGATGGCGCGGTGACGGCTACGGCGGAAAGCGCCCAGCCCACGGCACCCCAGGTTCTGGAAGAGCTGTTGACCTACCTGCAGGAATACCAGTTGACGGATGGGCTGACCGCATTGAGCGTGCTGGACCTGAGCGATGTGTGCTTTACCTATCAGGACCGCATCCAGGTGTTGCTGGGCAACAGTACCCGGCTGGAATACAAGATTCGCCTGGCGGCCAGTGCCATCCTGGATGCCGAGAAAGGGCTTTCCGCTACCGACAGCGGCACGCTGGACGTAAGTTACCAGGAGACCGACGGCGAGATCAAGGGCTACTTTGCGCCGGATGAGCCGGAACCGACGCCCACCCCGGAACCGGAAGAGAATACAGACAACGATGCCGCCGAAAGCGAACCGGCGGAAGAATAAGAAAAACCATCCCCCCGCTGAACTGCCGGAAAAGCAGTACGGCGGGGGGATGGTTTCGTTGCTATTGCGGGGATGATTCAAAGGCTCATCAGACGTTCAGTTCCACTTTCTGGCCCAGAGCGTCGGCGTTGGCAGCCAGCACCGGGGCAATGACATCCCGCAGGTATTCAGTCACCTGTTCAGGGGCGCGGCCGGTGAAAGCCTCGGGCGAGAGTTCCGCTTCGATCTCCTCGCGGCTCAGACCGAAGGCGGGGTCGGCCTCCACACGGGCGATCATGTCGTTGGGCATGCCCTCCTGCTTGACCACGGCAGCCGCCGCCACAGCATGTTCGCGCAGACGCTCATGCAGTTCCTGGCGGTCACCGCCCTTCTTGACGGCCTTCATCATGATATTCTCACTGGCCATAAAGGGCAGTTCCGCCATGACCCGGGCGCGGACCACCTTGGGATAGACCACCAACCCGTCGGAAACGTTGAGCAGAATGTTCAGGATGGCGTCAGCGGCCAGGAAGCCTTCCGCCATGGCGATGCGCTTGTTGGCGGAATCATCCAGCGTGCGCTCAAACCACTGGGTGCCGGCGGTCACGGCGGGATTCAGCACGTCGATCATCAGGTAACGCGCCAGGGCACAGATGCGCTCGCACCGCATGGGGTTGCGCTTGTAGGGCATGGCAGAGGAACCGATCTGGTTCTTCTCAAAGGGTTCCTCCATCTCCTTGAAGTTGGCCAGCAGCCGGATATCGGTGGCCATCTTCATGGCGCTCTGGCCCAGACCCGCCACGGCGGACAGCACGTTGTAGTCTACCTTGCGGCTGTAGGTCTGGCCGCAGACCGGCACCACTTTGGCAAAGCCCATCTGGGCGCAGACATCAGCCTCAACCGCCTTGACCTTGGCGGAATCCCCATTGAACAGCTCCATGAAGCTGGCCTGGGTGCCGGTGGTGCCCTTGACGCCGCGCAGCGCCAGCTGGCTGATCTGGTGGTCGATTTCCTCCAGGTCCATGTACAGCTCGTTCATCCACAGGGTGGCGCGCTTGCCCACCGTGGTCAGCTGGGCAGGCTGGCAATGGGTGTAGGCCAGGCAGGGCATGGCCTTGTATTCCTCGGCAAACTTGGCCAGGTTGGCCAGTACACCGATGATCTTCTTGCGCACCAGCTGCAGCGCTTCGCGCATGACGATTACGTCAGTGTTGTCGCCCACGTAGCAGCTGGTAGCGCCCAGGTGGATGATGCCCTTTGCCTGGGGGCACTGCAGGCCGTAGGCGTAGACGTGGCTCATCACATCATGGCGTACCAGTTTTTCCCGGGCGATGGCGTCCTCATAGTTCACGTCGTCCTTGTTGGCTTCCAGCTCGGCGATCTGCTCGTCGGTGATGGCCAGACCCTGTTTCTGTTCGGCCTTGGCCAGCGCGATCCACAGCTTGCGCCAGGTGCGGAATTTGTTGTCGTCAGAGAAGATATACTGCATCTCGTCGGAGGCATAGCGGGTGCTGAACGGCGAGATATAACGGTCATGTTGTGCCATGGAAAATTCCCTTTCTTACAGCTTGAAGTAGTTGACGCCACCCTCAAAGATCGGCTGATACTTGTCGCCGGTGACGTTTTTGTACAGCAGGTCGCCGCTGCGCTCGCTGTGGCCCATTTTGCCCAGCACGCGGCCGTCGGGGCTGGTAATACCCTCGATAGCCAGCACCGACCCGTTGGGGTTGTAACGCATATCCATGGTGGGACGGCAGCTCAGGTCCACATACTGGGTAGCGATCTGCCCGTTTTCAATCAGTTTCTGCAGCAGGGCGTCGTTGCAGACGAAGCGGCCTTCGCCATGGCTGATGGCGATCAGGTGCTCGTCGTTTACATCACACTCGCTCAGCCAGGGGCTCTTGTTGCTGGCCACACGGGTACGCACCAGCATGCTCTGGTGACGGTGGATGGTGTTGAAGGTCAGGGTCGGGTCTTCCGCCGTGATGGGGCGAATCTCGCCGTAGGGAACCAGGCCCAGCTTGATCAAAGCCTGGAAGCCGTTGCAGATGCCCAGGGCCAGGCCGTCGCGCTGGTTCAGCAGGCGGTTGACCGCGTCGGCCACTGCGGGGGCACGGAAGAATGCCGTGATAAATTTGGCGGAGCCGTCCGGCTCGTCGCCTCCGGAGAAACCGCCCGGCAGCATCAGAATCTGGGCTTCGTCCAGTTCCCGGACCAGCGCCTCGCAGCTCTCGGCCACATCGGCGGGGGTCAGGTTTTTCAGCACCAGCACATGGGGGTCACCGCCTGCACGGCGGAACGCCCGGGCGGTGTCGTACTCGCAGTTGGTGCCGGGGAACACAGGGATCACCACACGCGGGGTGGCCAGCCGTACAGCGGGCGTCACACGCTTGGTCATGGGGCAATCATAGTTCAGTTCCGGCACGGCGTCGCCTTTCTGGCGGTAGGGGAATACCGGCTCCAGCTTGGCCTCCCACATATCCTGCAGGCGGGCCAGGTCGATGGCCTTGCCCTCGGCTTCCAGCGTGTAGTCCACAGTGGTGAAACCGATGAACTCGCCGGCGGTGGGGTCCAGCAGTTCCAGGATCACGGTGCCGTAGGCGGGTTTGAACAGATCGTTCAGGTTCAGGTCGTTGCTCAGCTGCAGGCCCACATGGTTGCCCACACACATCTTGAACAGGGCCTCGGCAATGCCGCCGTAGCCAGGAGTGGCGGCAGCCAGCACTTTGCCCTCGTCGATCATCTGCTCTACGGCTTTGTAGACAGAAAGCAGGCTGGCAATTTCAGGCAGACCGTTCTTGTACTGGGGGCGCAGCATGACGACAGAACTGTTGGCTTTCTTGAACTCGGCACTCTGTACATCCTTCACATTGCCGATGGCGGTGGCAAAGCTGACCAGGGTGGGGGGCACGTCCAGCCCTTCAAAGCTGCCGGACATGGAATCCTTGCCGCCGATGGAGGCGATGCCCAGGCCCATCTGGGCGTCCAGAGCACCCAACAGAGCAGCCAGCGGTTTGCCCCAGCGGGTGGGGTCGTCGCTCATATGCTCGAAATATTCCTGGAAGGTCAGATACATATCCTTGTGGTGGAAACCGGCGCAAACCAGTTTGGTCACGCTTTCCACTACGGCCAGGAAGGCGCCGCGGTAGGGGTCTGCCTCGGTCAGATAGGGGTTGAAGCCCCAGGCCATGCCGGAGCAGGTGGTGGTCTCGCCATCCACCGGCAGCTTGGCAGCCATGGCCATGGTGGGGGTCAGCTGGTATTTGCCGCCGTAGGGCATCAGCACGGTGGCCGCGCCGATGGTGGAGTCAAAGCGCTCGCCCAGGCCCTTCTGGCTGCAGACATTGAGATCGGTGACCAGGTGTTCCAGTTTTTCGGCAAAAGTGGAACCGGCCCACTGGGGCTGCCACACATGGCCCGGCAGGATGTGGACGTTGGCGTGGCGCTCAGCACCGTTGGAGTTCAGGAACTCACGGGACAGGTCCACGATAGCCTTGCCGTTCCAGATTTCCCGCATGCGCTTTTCTTCGGTGACGGTGGCCACGATGGTGGCTTCGAGGTTTTCCTCGTTGGCATAGCCGATGAAGGTCTCGGCGTCATCGGCGGCCACGGCCACAGCCATGCGTTCCTGGCTTTCGCTGATAGCCAGTTCGGTGCCGTCCAGACCCTCGTATTTCTTGGTGACTTTGTTCAGGTCGATACGCAGACCGTCGGCCAGCTCGCCGATAGCGACAGAGACACCGCCTGCGCCGAAGTCGTTGCAGCGCTTGATCAGGCGGCAGGCATCCTCGCGGCGGAACAGGCGCTGGAGTTTGCGCTCGATGGGGGCGTTACCCTTCTGGACCTCAGCGCCGCAGGTTTCCAGGCTGCTCATTTTGTGTGCCTTGGAGGAACCAGTGGCACCGCCGATGCCGTCACGGCCAGTGCGGCCACCCAGAAGGATCACCACGTCGCCGGGGGCAGGTTCTTCCCGGCGCACATGGCTGGCGGGGGTGGCACCCACAACGGCGCCGATCTCCATACGCTTGGCCACATAGCCGGGGTGGTACAGTTCCGCCACCTGGCCGGTAGCCAGACCGATCTGGTTGCCGTAGCTGGAGTAACCGGCGGCGGCGGTAGTCACCAGCTTGCGCTGGGGCAGTTTGCCGGGCATGGTCTCGGCCACAGGTTTCAGCGGGTCACCAGCACCGGTCACGCGCATGGCCTGATAGACATAGCTGCGGCCGGACAGGGGATCGCGGATGGCGCCGCCGATGCAGGTGGCTGCGCCGCCGAAAGGCTCGATTTCAGTGGGGTGGTTGTGGGTCTCATTCTTGAACAGGAACAGCCAATCCTGCTGCTCGCCGTCCACATCGCACTGAATCTTGACGGTGCAGGCGTTGATTTCCTCACTCTCGTCCAGATTCTTCAGGATGCCCCGCTGTTTCAGGGCCTTAGCACCGATGGTGGCACAATCCATCAGGGTGCGGTTCTTCTTGTCCCGGCCAGTCTCCTCCCGCAGGGCCATGTAGCGGTCAAAAGCGGCCTGCACCAGCTCGTCGTCGATCTGCACGTCGTCCAGAATGGTGCCGAAGGTGGTGTGGCGGCAGTGGTCGGACCAGTAGGTGTCGATGAGGCGGATCTCGGTGATGGTGGGGTCCCGATGTTCACTCTTGAAGTAGTCCTGGCAGAACACAATGTCGGCATGGTCCATGGCGAGACCCTTCTCGGTGCGGAAAGCTTCCAGCGCCGCGTCGTCCAGAGCGGTAAAGCCGGTCAGGGTCTCCACCTCGGTGGGAATGGCAAATTCCATCTTCAGGGTCTCGCGCGTTTCCAGGCTGGCCTCCCGGGCTTCCACCGGGTTGATGACATATTTCTTGATGGCGGCCAGGTCCTCGTCGGTCAGATCGCCGTCCAGCAGATAGACACGGGCGCTGCGCACATCGGGGCGCTCGCCCTGGCTCAGCAGCTGGATACACTGACTGGCGGAATCGGCCCGCTGGTCAAACTGGCCGGGCAGATACTCCACTGCGAACACGGTTTTGGCCTCGGGCAGCGTGTCAAAGGTCACGTCCACCGGCGGCTCACTGAACACGGTGGGGATTGCCTGGCGGAACAGCGCCTCGTCAATGCCCTCTACATCATAGCGGTTGATGAGCCGCAGCCCGGTCAGCCGGGTGATCCCCAGCAGGTCCACCAGTTCATGGAACAGGCCCTGGGCTTCGCCGTCAAAGCCGTGCTTTTTCTCAACATAAATGCGATATACCATAGTGTTGCCTCCCGGTTACTGCATGGCAGCCAGCGCACGGGCGCCGATATCGCTGCGTTTGTGCAGTTTATCAAAATGGATGTTCTCGCTGGCGGCATACGCCTTTTTCAGTGCGTCAGGCAGGGTATCGGC
Source organism: Candidatus Gemmiger excrementavium (assembly GCA_019116485.1). Taxonomy (GTDB): domain Bacteria; phylum Bacillota; class Clostridia; order Oscillospirales; family Ruminococcaceae; genus Gemmiger; species Gemmiger excrementavium. Next base: position 6,401 of record DXBO01000048.1, on the reverse strand, counting down.
GGTGGCGGTCACGCCCAGCACCCGGCCACCACTGGTCACCAGGGAACCGTCTTTCTGTGCTGTGCCCGCGTGATACACCGTTACATCGGCACAGCCGGGCAGCTGCCCTTCGGTCAGGCCGGTGATTTCTTTGCCCTTCTCGTAGGAGAGGGGATAGCCGCCGCTGGCTAAAATCACACAGGCCGCCGCGCCGTCCCGGAACTTCACTTCGGTGTCGGCCAGGGTGCCGTGGGTGGTAGCCTGCATGATGGTCAGCAGGTCGCTTTCCAGCAGCGGCAGCACCACCTGAGTCTCGGGGTCGCCGAACCGGCAGTTGTACTCGATGACTTTGGGGCCATCGGGGGTCAGCATCAGGCCGAAATAGAGGCAGCCTTTGAAGGGGCAGCCCTCTGCCTGCATGGCGGCAACGGTGGGCAGGAAAATCTCCTTCATGCAGCGGTCAGCCACTTCCCGGGTGTAGTAGGGGTTGGGGGCCACAGTGCCCATGCCGCCAGTGTTCAGTCCCTGGTCGCCATCCAGTGCCCGCTTGTGGTCCATGCTGGATACCATGGGTTTGACGGTCTTGCCGTCGCAGAAAGAGAGCACGCTCACTTCGGGGCCGGTGAGGAATTCCTCCACCACCACATGGTTGCCGGAAGCACCGAACTTTTTGTCCAGCATGATCTCCTTGACGCCGGCCACTACATCCTCGTGGTTCTGGCAGATCAGCACGCCTTTGCCCAGGGCCAGGCCGTCGGCTTTAATGACCACCGGGTATTTGTTTTTGCTCTCCACATACTCGACCACCTTGGCGGGATCGTCGAACACGGCATAATCAGCGGTAGGGATGCCGTATTTCTGCATCAGGTTCTTGCTGAACACCTTGCTGGCTTCAATGCGGGCCGCCGCTTTGTCGGGACCAAAAGCCGGAATGCCCACCGCCGCCAGGGCGTCTACCATGCCCAGGGCCAGGGGATCATCCTGGGCTACAACCACATAATCAAAGGCTTGTTCCTTGGCAAAGGCAACCATGGCGTCCACATCGGTGGCCGGGATGGCCTTGCAGTGGGCGTCATAGCCGATACCGCCATTGCCGGGGGCGCACCAGATTTCGGTACACTGGGGGCTCTGTTTCAGCGCGCGGATGATGGCGTGTTCACGCCCGCCGCCGCCTACGACGAGAATCTTCATACTAAACTCCTTTGACAGCACAACTGCCCGCGACGGAAAAACGCCGCAGGCAAGTGCGATTTTATTAGTGGTGGAACAGCCGGATACCGCAGAAGGCCATGGCGATGCCATAGCGGTCACAGGTGTCGATGACCTGCTGATCGCGGATAGACCCACCGGGCTGCACAATAGCGGTCACGCCGCTGCGGCGGGCGCGCTCGATGTTGTCGCCAAAGGGGAAGAAGGCATCGCTGCCCAGGGAAACGCCGGTCACCTGGTCCAGCCAGGCGCGTTTTTCTCCTGCAGTCAGCGGGGCGGGCTGTTCGGTAAAGGTTTCGGCCCACACGTCGTCACCGATCACGTCCTCCGGCGTTTCGCCGATGTATACGTCAATGGCATTGTCGCGGTTGGGTTTGGCGATATCCTCCCGGAACGGCAGGTTCAGCACCTTGGGCATATGACGCAGCTGCCAGTTGTCGGCCTTCTGGCCCGCCAGGCGGGTACAGTGTACACGGCTCTGCTGCCCGGCGCCCACGCCGATGGTCTGGCCGTCCTGTACATAGCAGACGCTGTTGGACTGGGTATATTTCAGCACGATCAGGCTGATAATCAGGTCGCGGCGCTGTTCGGCGCTGATCTCCTGGTTTTTGGTCACAATGTTCTGCAGCATGGTGGCGTCCGAAATGTCCAGGTCCTGGCGGCCCTGTTCAAAAGTCACGCCGAACACTGTGCGGGTCTCCAACGGAGCAGGTTCGTAGTTGGGGTCAATGGCCACGATGTTGTAGTTGCCCTTCTTCTTGGACTTCAGCACTTCCAGAGCATCGGCGTCATAGCCGGGGGCGATGATGCCGTCGCTGACTTCGTGCTGGATCAGCTTGGCGGTACTCAGGTCACATACATCAGACAGGGCGATCCAGTCGCCGAAGCTGGACATGCGGTCAGCACCGCGAGCCCGGGCATAGGCGCAGGCCAGGGGAGAAAGTTCAGTCTCGGGGGCAATGTGGTACATGGCCCGCAAAGTATCGTCCAGGGGCAGGCCGATGGCTGCACCGGCAGGGGAGACATGCTTGAAGCTGGCCGCCGCCGGCATGCCCAGGGCCTTTTTCAGATCCCGCACCAGCTGCCAGGAGTTGAAAGCGTCCAGGAAATTGATATAGCCGGGCTTACCGTTGAGAATCTCCACCGGCAATTCGGCGTCGCCCTGCATGTAGATGCGGGCAGGCTTCTGGTTGGGGTTGGTGCCGTATTTCAGCTGAAACTCTTTCATGGGTTAACCCTCCACCGCGTTATATTTGTTCAGGATAATATCCTCATAGTCGCCGGTCTCCAGCGTGATGCTGCGCACAAACAGGCTGACCTTGTTGTCCTCATTCAAGGCCTCCCACAGCCTGCCTGCAAAATCGGCAGCGTCGTTCTCATCGATATCCACCCGCATGGGTTCCCCTGCAAAGCTGGGGATGGGGGCACCGTTCTTCTGGTAGGTGCTGATGAAATGGCCTTCACCCGACAGCGGCTGGGGATAGTCGAAATACTGGCGCTGTACGCTGGCAGCGTTACCCTCACAGCTTTTGACGATGGACAGCTTGTAACCACCCCGGCGCATGTCCACCACGCCGGAGATACGCGGCGTAAAATTGGGGGCGTCGTCCTCGTAGGTGCGGGTGGCCAGGGCCGCCTCAAAGCTGTAACCGGGGAACAGATTGCCGTTGATGAACTGGGCAATGGTATCGGTCTGGTCACCGTTGGTAACTACGGTGGTTTCCCGCAGGGTCAGCACCGCATTGTAAATAATCAGGTGCGGGTCCTCCAGTTTGGCAGGATCGGCTGCCACGGTGCGGATGCCGCCGGGGATCGCTTCAAACACACGGTTGCGGCTGTTGGCGCTGCGGCCCATGATCCAATAGGCGATGACCGCCTTTCGGCCGTCCGGCGTACGGCCCAGCACAATGCCCCGGCCGGGGTATTCGTTGCCGGCAAGATATTGGTACAGATTTTTCTTCATCGTTTACACCTCGTCATTGCAGACCATGGCCAGCGCTTTGGGCAGCAGCTGCCACTCGGCTTCCACCATCACGCGCTTTTGCAGCGTTTCGGGGGTATCGCCGGGCTGTACGGCCACGGCTTTCTGCAGCAGAATGGGGCCGCCGTCGCATTCCTCGTTCACCAGATGCACGGTGGCGCCGGTCAGCTTCACGCCGCGGGCCAGGGCGGCCTCATGTACTCGCAGCCCATAGAAACCGGGACCGCAGAAACTGGGGATCAGGCTGGGATGAACGTTCAAAATACGGTTGCGGTAAGCTGTGATGACCCGGGGCCCCAATACACTCAGGAATCCCGCCAGTACCACCACGTCGATCTGATGGCTTTGCAGCGTATCCAGCAGGGCCGCGTCAAAGGCTTCGCTGTCGGTATAATCCTTGCGGGGGACCACGGCGCTCTCCACGCCAAAATTGGCTGCCCGTTCCAGAGCGTAGACGCCTGGTTTGCTGGCGACCACCAGCACGATTTTGCCGCCGGGGTTTTCGCCCCGGGCTTCGCTTTCCAGCAGGGCCTGCAGGTTGGTGCCGCCGCCGGAGACCAGGACCGCTACACGTTTCATACCAGTTCCACCCCGTCGCCTTCCACGATGGTGCCCAGGCGGTAGGCATCCTCGCCGTTGGCCTGCAGAATGGCCAGCGCCTTGTCGGCATCCTCGGCAGCCACCACCAGCGTCATGCCCACACCCATATTGAAGGTGTTGAACATGTCCCGCTCGGGCACATTGCCTTCTTTGGCCAGTACGCCGAACAGAACGGGGGTGCGCACATCGGCCTTGGCGATGCGGGCGGCACAGCCTTTTTTCAGGCTGCGGGGGATGTTTTCATAGAAGCCGCCGCCGGTGATATGGGATACGCCTTTCACGGTGACCTGCTCCATCAGGGCCAGCACCGGCTTGACGTAAATTCTGGTGGGGGCCAGCAGGGCCTCGCCCAGCGTCTTATCCATGCCGTCAAAGGTCTTGTCCAGCACTTCGGGATGGTGGTCGATGTCAAAGACTTTGCGCACCAGCGAGAAGCCGTTGGAGTGCACGCCGGTGGAGGGCAGGGCCAGGATCACGTCGCCGGGCTGCATAGTGGAATTGTCCAGAATTTTGCTCTTGTCCACCACGCCCACGGTAAAGCCGGCCAGATCGTATTCTTCCTCAGGCATCATGCCGGGATGCTCGGCAGTCTCGCCGCCCACCAGGGAACAGCCGGCCTGCACACAGCCTTCGGCCACGCCCTTCACGATCTCAGCGATTTTCTCGGGGATATTCTTGCCGCAGGCGATGTAGTCCAGGAACACCAGAGGCTTGGCGCCGGCGCAGATCACGTCGTTGACGCACATGGCCACGCAGTCGATGCCGATGGTATCGTGTTTGTTCATGTACTGGGCCACCCGCAGTTTGGTGCCCACGCCGTCGGTGCCGGAAATCAGCACCGGGTGTTCCATGCCGGTGCAGTCCAGCTCAAACAGGCCGCCGAAGCCGCCCAGCCCGCCGATGCAATGTTCGGTCATAGTGCGGGCCACATACTGTTTCATCAGTTCCACAGAGCGGTAACCCGCCGTGATATCCACGCCCGCGGCGGCGTAGCTGGCAGAATAGCTTTTTTCCATGTTCGGTACTCCTGTCACAATGTTGTTCAGTGTTGGCGCCAGGCGCCGGGGGTCACAGCTTTTTGCTGGGGTTGGACACGCTCAGCGGCTTGTCATAGACGATATCCATCGTTTCAGCCGGAGGGTCCACGGGATACCGCCCGGTAAAGCAGCCGGTGCAGAATCCGCAGTGACTGTGGATGGCCAGCTGCTGCACATGTTCAATGCTCAGATAGCCCAGCGTATCGGACCCGACCAGCTTGTTGATCTCCTCCACTGTGTGGCCGGTGGCGATCAGCTGCTTTTCATCGGGAATGTCGGTGCCGAAATAGCAGGGGTGAGCAAAGGGCGGGGCGCTGATGCGGTAGTGCACTTCCTTGGCGCCGGCCTCCCGCAGCAGGCGGATGGTCCGGGCACTGGTGGTGCCGCGCACGATGGAGTCATCCACCAGCACCACACGCTTGCCCTTGACGGTGGCCTCAATGGCATTGAGTTTGATGCGCACACTGTTTTCCCGCTGTTTCTGGCTGCCCTGGATGAAGGTGCGGCCTACATACTTGTTTTTGATGAACCCGATGCCGTAGGGGATGCCGCTTTCCTGGGCATAACCCAGGGCAGCGTCCAGGCCGGAATCCGGCGCACCGATGACCACATCCGCTTCTACGGGGTGCTCCTGGGCCAGGAACCGCCCGGCCTGCAGGCGGGCCTCGTGGACGCAGGTACCTTCCACCACCGAATCAGGGCGGGCAAAGTAGATGTACTCAAACACACAGATGGTATGGGGGGCTGTGCCGCAGTGGCTATCCATGCTGCGCAGGCCCGTGTGATCGGCGATCACGATCTCGCCGGGGCGCACATCCCGCAGGAATTTGGCGCCCACGGCATCCAGTGCGCAGGATTCACTGGCAAAGGCGTAGCCGCTGCCGTCCGGCAGCTCACCGATGCACAGCGGACGGAACCCGTGGGGGTCCCGGGCGGCGATCAGCTTGGTGTGGGTCATAATGACCAGGCTGTACGCGCCCTCGATATCGTCCATGGTGCGGCTGACGGCCATCTCGATGTTGGGGGTCAGCAGCCGGTTCTGGGTCAGCAGGTAGGCGATGACTTCGGTGTCCGAGGTGCCGTGGAAGATGGAACCGCTCATCTCCAGCTTGCGCCGCAGCTTGGGGGCGTTGACCAGGTTGCCGTTGTGGCACAGGGCCATGGCACCCTTGCAGTGGTGCAAAATCATGGGCTGGGCGTTGGAACGGCTGCGCTGACCGGCGGTGGCATAGCGCACATGGCCGGTGGCCATCTTGGCACCGTGGGGCAGTTCTTCCAGCACGCGCTTGGTAAACACTTCGCTCACCAGCCCCAGGTCCCGGTGGCCGGACAGTACGCCGTCCACATTCAGGGCGATGCCGCAGCTTTCCTGGCCGCGGTGCTGCAGGGCATACAGTGCACTGTACACGGCGCTGACCATGTCGGTCTCGCCGGTTTTGTCATAAATGCCGAAGACGCCGCATTCTTCATGCAGACCTTCGGTGTATTGGGAAATTTCACTCATTCCGCATTGTGCTCCGTTTTCTCAAATCAGCCCAGCAGGCGCTTCATGACTTCCTGGTAGTCGTCGGCCTCGCCGCCCATGTCGCGGCGGA
>DXBO01000047.1 GCA_019116485.1 Candidatus Gemmiger excrementavium | reverse complement strand
GACAGCACCTTGATGAACATCAGTGCCCGCCAGCTGACGAAGGAAGATTTAGTGCTGGCATTGTCGGTATCAGGGGAGACCAGCCTAGTGATCGCCGCTGCCAACATGGCCAAAAGCCGTGGTGCCGCCATTGTTTCCTTTACCAATCTGGGCAGTAACACATTAAGCGATATGGCAGATGAAAACATTTATGTTACTTCTACCAACTTTGTCAAATCCGGCCTGCAGGTTCTTTCCCGTGTGGAACTGCTCATCGTCTGTGAGTACTTGTTCTTTCGCTATATCGAAAGTTATGGCAGCGAATACCGCCCCGGTTGACAGCGCCTGGCAGAACATCTAAAAATCAGTCATTCTTTTTAGGTAAAAAGGCGAAAATATATCCCGGTTCTTGACAAGGGCCGGGATTTTTTGTATGCTTTTTGCAATTTAACGGACTAAACCGTTAAAGCAAAACCGAGGACGCAGAGAAGTACGCAGCAGGCAATGCCCCCAGAGAGCCGCGGAGGGTGAGAACGCGGCGGCCACGCCCCTGCCGAATGGACTGCCGAGGGCGGGCCCAACGGGTATTTCCCCAGTAGGTACCGACGGATTTCCCCCGTTAGCGGGAACGATGTGTGTTGGCACGTCGGATGAGCGGGCGAAGTTTTTTCGCCAATTTGGGTGGCACCGCAGAAGTCCAAAGACTTTTGTCCCAAAGGGTATTGTACACCATGCCCTGTGGGAGAAAGGTCTTTTTTCTTTTCCCCGCGCGGCGCACAGAAAGGAGCACGCACCATGTCTGCCGAGAAAATCCCTTACAAAATCTACCTTTCCGAAGAAGAACTGCCCCGCACCTGGTACAACGTGCGGGCCGACATGAAAAACAAACCCGCGCCGCTGCTGAACCCTGCCACGCTGCAGCCCATGGGATACGAGGACCTGCGCCCGGTATTCTGCGATGAACTGATCCGCCAGGAGCTGGACGATACCACGCGGGAGATTCCCATCCCCAACGAGATCCGGGACTTTTACAAGATGTACCGCCCCGCCCCCCTGGTGCGGGCCTACTGCCTGGAGGAAAAGCTTCAGACCCCTGCCAAAATCTACTACAAGTTCGAGGGCAACAACACCTCGGGCAGCCACAAGCTGAACAGCGCCATTGCCCAGGCCTACTATGCCAAACAGCAAGGCCTGAAAGGCGTGACCACCGAGACCGGCGCCGGCCAGTGGGGCACCGCGCTGTCCATGGCCTGCGCCTACCTGGGGCTGGACTGCAAGGTCTATATGGTCAAATGCTCTTACGAGCAGAAGCCCTTCCGCCGGGAGGTCATGCGGGTGTACGGCGCGTCGGTGACGCCCTCCCCCTCGCCCTCGACCCAGGTAGGCCGCCGTATCCTGGCCGAACACCCCGGCACCACCGGGTCCCTGGGCTGTGCCATCAGCGAAGCGGTGGAAGCAGCTACCACCACCCCCGGCTACCGCTATGTGCTGGGCAGCGTACTCAATCAGGTGCTGCTGCATCAGAGCGTCATCGGCCTGGAGGCCAAGGCCGCCCTGGATAAATACGGCGTCAAACCAGACATCATCATCGGCTGCGCGGGCGGCGGCAGCAACCTGGGCGGGCTGATCTCCCCCTTTATGGGGGAAAAGCTGCGGGGCGAGGCAGATTACCGCTTCATCGCCGTGGAGCCCGCCTCCTGCCCCAGCTTTACCCGGGGCCGCTTCGCCTACGATTTCTGCGACACCGGCATGGTCTGCCCCCTGGCCAAGATGTACACCCTGGGCAGCAACTTTATCCCCTCGGCCAGCCACGCAGGCGGCCTGCGCTACCACGGCATGAGTTCGGTGTTGTCCCAGCTGTACCACGACGGCCTGATGGAAGCCGTGGCCGTGGAGCAGACCAAGGTGTTCGAGGCCGCCGAGCAGTTTGCCCGGGTCGAGGGCATCCTGCCCGCACCGGAAAGCAGCCACGCCATCCGGGTGGCCATCGACGAGGCGCTGCGCTGCAAGGAAACCGGCGAGGAAAAGACCATCCTCTTCGGCCTGACCGGCACCGGCTACTTTGACATGGTGGCTTATGAGCGGTTCCATGACGGCCAGATGACCGATACCGTCCCCACCGACGACGAACTGGCCGCCAGCTTTGCCCGCCTGCCCGACGTGCCCGGCCAAAACTGAGCCATCCCGGCCCTTGCGCCTTGACACCGGCCTTCGTTTGCGCTATGCTGTAAGCAGAACTTTTGTAAAGTATTTTTACAAAAGAAACGGGGTGACCGCCCTCTCTGCGGTCCATTTGGAAAAGGAGCGCATGACCATGAAATTCTTTATCGATACCGCCAACGTGGAAGAAATCCGCAAAGCCAACGACATGGGCGTCATCGCCGGTGTCACCACCAACCCCAGCCTCATCGCCAAGGAGGGACGGGACTACGCCGAGACCCTGGCCGAGATTGCCACCATCGTGGACGGGCCCATCAGCGGCGAGGTCAAGGCCACCACCACCGACGCCGAAACCATGGTGAAAGAGGGCGAAGCCATCTACGCCCTGGACCCCAAGCATATGGTGGTAAAAATTCCCATGACCGCCGAAGGGCTCAAGGCCATCAAAGCCCTGTCGGCCAAGGGCATTCCTACCAACTGCACGCTGATCTTTACGGCCAACCAGGCGCTGCTGGCCGCCCGGGCGGGCGCTACCTATGTCAGCCCGTTTTTGGGGCGGCTGGACGACATTTCCCAGCGCGGTATCGAATTGATCGAGACCATCCACGATATGTTCCTTAACTATCCCGATATCGAGACCCGGATCATCGCGGCCAGTGTGCGCAACCCCATCCATGTGACCGACTGCGCTCTTGCCGGGGCTGATATTGCCACCGTGCCCTACAAGGTTATCGAGCAGATGCTGCACCACCCGCTGACCGACGCGGGCATTGAGAAATTCAAGGCCGACTACTGCAAGGTATTTGGGGAATAAACCTAAAAAAGCTCGCCGGAACGCAGGTTCCGGCGAGCTTTTTTGTTGTGCCAGCGGTCAGCGCCTGGCAGCGTGCCAAAGCCGCAGGGCTTGTTCCGCCGCAGCGGCCAGATTGGCCCGGGCAAGGTCGGGGCGCATGGCTTCCTCCAGCGTACAGATGCTCCGCAGAATCGGGAAAAAGGCGTCGATCCCCTGGCCGTTGCAGGCGGCAGCGTCGGGGGTAACACTGCCCGCAAAAGCGATGACAGGCTTGCCGTATTGCTTCGCCAGCCGTGCCACCCCCACCGGAGCCTTGCCCATGGCACTCTGGCCATCCAGGCGGCCCTCCCCGGTAATGACCAGATCGGCGTCCCGCAGATAGTCCGCCAGACGGGTCTCGGCCAACACGATGTCTATGCCGGATTGCAGTACCCCGCGGGTAAAGGTAAGAAAAGCGAATCCCATCCCCCCCGCAGCCCCGGCGCCAGGGCGTTCCGGGTCGGCCCGGCCCGGGAACACCTGCCCCGCCAGCGCCGCGTATCGGGCCAGCCAGCGGTCCATCTCCTCGATCATGGCAGGGGTCGCCCCTTTCTGGGGTCCGTAAACAGCGCTGCATCCTCTGGGTCCGCACAGCGGATTGGTCACATCACAGGCCACCTTGAACTCGCAGTCTGCCAGTTCCGGCAGCACGCCGTCGGTGGTGATGGTGCACAAATCCTTCAGCCCCGCCGCCCCGGAAGCAACAGGCCGCCCCCCGGCGTCCAGGAAACCGTATCCCAGTGCCTGCAGCATACCCGCGCCGCCGTCGTTGGTCACACTGCCGCCCAGCCCTACCACGAACCGGCGGCATCCCTGGCCGATTGCCTCGCGGATCACCTCACCCACGCCGTAACTGGTGGCACGCAGCGGGTTCATCCGGGCAGGGTCTACCAGCGTGATTCCCGCCGCGCCGGACATTTCCACCACGGCGGTGCGGCCATCCGGCAGAATGCCGTAGGCACAGTCCACCGGCGCCCCCATGGGACCCGTGACCCGGGCATGGTGCAGCTCGCCCCCCAGCCCTGCCACCAGGGCCTGCACGGTGCCCTCGCCGCCGTCCGCCAGCGGGCGCACCGCCACCCGGGCACCCGGATCGGCACGCAGTACGCCTTGTTCCACGGCCCGGCCCGCCTCCAGCGAGGAGAGACTGCCCTTAAATGAATCAATGGCAACGACGATGTTCATGCTGTATTCCCCTTTGCTTGTTTCTGAGCCCAGTATACCGCAGTCCCCCCCAGAGCCGAAACGGCCTACAAGACAAATATTTTATGACTTTTTACATTTTTTTGTTATTTATAACAAAGTATGCTATACTGAAAAAAACGCCCTGAAAGAGGAGGCATCGCACCATGCCCGTTGCCATTGACCGCACGTTGGCCCAGCAGATTGTGGACACCGTGCACAGCGTGTGCGGACAGCCTGTTAATTTTATCCGGGAGGACGGTATCATCCTGGCCAGCACCCGGAACGAGCGCATCGGCACCCTGCACGAAGCAGGCCGCGCCGCCGCCCGCAGCGGCACCGTACAAGAGGTAACTGCCAACCGCCATTCCGAAAAAAGCCAGCCCGGCATCAATCTGCCCATCCTGCACAACGGTCAGCTGGTAGCCGTGATCGGCATTACCGGCGACCCTGCCGGGGTGCGGCGGTATGCTCATCTGGCCGAGCGCATCACCCTGCTTTTGCTGCGGGAGCAGGAACTCAGCGAGTACAACCGTACCCAGGCCGACAAGCGCCGCTACGCCATGGACGCCCTGCTCAAACCTGGCAGCGGGGACCCCGCCTACCTGGCCGAATTGCTGCGGGCTTTCGGCGTAGACCCCGACACCCCCAAACACCTGGTGCTGCTGCGCCTGACCCCCGGCGAGGGGCAGACCCTTTCGGGGCTGGAGGCAAAAGCCGAAGCGCTGTGCCGCAACATCGGCGCGGCGCTGTACCACTTTTATTACCCGGACGAACTGGCAGCCGTGCTGGACGCTGCCCGGCTGTCCCGGGCACGCCAGGCTTTGCTTTCCTTTGCTCAGGCCCAGCAGGGTTGCTGCCGGGTGGGGGTGGGCAAGCAGACGCCCCTGGGGGAACTGGCGGCCTCTTACACTGCGGCACGGGCCGCCTGCCGCAGCATCGCCCCCGGCGCGGCGCCCTATGCCCTGTTCGATGACCTGAGCTGGGAGCTGGTGCTGGCTGACCTGCAGCCCGGCACCCGCACGGCATTGCTGCACAAGACCCTGGACCCTTTGCCCGAAAAAGACCGGGCATTGCTGCGGGTCTATTTCGAGCAGGATTTGTCACTGCAAAAGACCTGTGCGGCTCTGTTCATCCACAAAAACACCCTGCAGTATCGGCTGAACCGCATTGCCGAATACTGCGGCCTGAACCCCCGCAGTTTCCGCGATGCAGCGCTGCTGTACCTGGCCCTGCAGGCCGACGACAATTGACCAAAGACCGGGGCCGCCCCCTTCCTGCTTAGATGCAATATTCAATTACTTTGGTATATTATTTGTGTAGTGAGGACACTCTTCACACTTAATAGCACATTCCTGCATTTCAAAAACATCAGGATTTCTCGTAACTCCAATGTAAGGGATATTTCTTGCATTACATATGTCGATTACTTCTTTTCGTGCAGCGTGTGACATCCTGTTACCTAAAAACACTTTGGTAATTGGAAAAAATGAAACACAGTAGTCCTTTT
>DXBO01000046.1 GCA_019116485.1 Candidatus Gemmiger excrementavium | reverse complement strand
ACCCGCTTCTTGAATTCTGGTGTGTATCGTTTGTTTGGTATTCCTTTTGGCATAGCAAAGCACCCCACTTGTTATTCAGTATACCATACTGTCTAACAAATGGGGTGCAGTTCAGCTGGATGTGCGGGGCGGTTTTGGTTTATTTCAGGTGGCGCAGGTCGCCGCTTTCCCGGAAGTCCTCGTAGTCCAAAGACAAAGCCGGATTGTAATAGGGGTCGTGGAGAATGTTATCCCGGCCATGGACCTCGTACAGACGGTCATGCTCGGCATCGAACCGGGCTTTTTTCACCGGGTCCTTCTCGTCGGAACCGCGGGATTTGCTCTCGTGGTGGTAGAGTTCGGCGTAGGGCGTCCAGAGGATGCGCCAGCCGGCATCCCGCACCCGCAAGCAGAAGTCCACATCGTTGTAGGCCACGGTCAGGTTTTCGTCCAGGCCGTGCACGGCGTCAAACACAGCGGTGCGCACCAGCAGGCAGGCCGCCGTCACGGCGGAGAAATCCTGCACGGTGGCCAGCCGGAATATATACCCGCTGCCACCGCGCTTGTGGTACTTGTGGCTGTGGCCCGCGTAGCCGCCCAGCCCCGTGATGATGCCCGCATGCTGGATGGTATCGTCGGGATAGTAAAGCATGGCACCGCAGATGCCCACACCGGGCTGAATGCACTCCCCTACCATCTGGGTGAGCCAGTCGCCGTTGATGACCTCAATGTCGTTGTTGAGCAGCAACAGATAACTGCCGGTGGCGTACTTGCGGCCAAAGTTGTTGATGCGGCTGAAGTTGAACCCGCCCTTGTACCGCACCACCCGGGCCCGATCATACCGCTGGGACAGCTGTTTGTAATAGGCTTCGGTGGCGGGGTCGGTGGAGTTGTTCTCGATGACAATGACCTCGAAATTTTCGTAGGTGGTCTTGGCATAGAGGCTGTGCAGGCACTTCTCCAGGTCGTCGGTGTGGTCCTTGTTGGGGATCAGGACGGACACCATCGGCTGGGGGTCCGGGATGTCCCACACCACATGGCAGGTGCCGGGGAACTTGCCCGCTTCCACCCTGCCCTGGCGCCCGGTGGCGGCCAGGTGGTCGGCCACCGCCTTGCGGGCGGCAGCTTCCACATAGGGTTTGGCCGCCGTGCCGCCGCTGGTGGACGCCGCGTGCACCCGCCAGTAATAGAGTACCTGGGGAATGTGCAGCGGCTTGGCCGCCGGGTCCCGGCGCTGTATTTCGTCGATGAGACGCAGGAACAGGTCATGGTCCTGGGCACCGTCACACGACGGACGCTCGCCGCCCACCGCTTCAAACAGTTCCCGCCGGAACACCGCCAGATGGCAGATATAATTCACCGCCATCAGGTAGTCGGGGGCGTAGTCCGGCTTGAAGTGCCCCACCCGGGGGCGCTGGGGCGTTTTCTCAAACAAGGCTTCATCGCTGTAGGCAAAATCCGCCTTGCTTTCGGCCAGTGCTTTGCCCATGCAGTAGATGGCATGGGGCGCCAGCATATCGTCGTGGTCCGCCAGGGCCAGATAGTCCCCGGTGGCCAGGGCCGCCGCCGCGTTGGTGTTGGCCGCAATGCCGCCGTTTTCGATTTTCTGGTAGACGATGCGCTTGTCCTGGGCGGCCCGTTCCTGCACGGCCCAGCCCACATCCCCGTGAGCACCGTCACTGGCGTCCACCAGCACCAGCTGCCAGTTGGGCGCTGTCTGACCCTGTACGCTGTCCAAAAACTGCTGCAAAAACTGCGGCGGCGTGTTGTACAGCGGCGTCAGAATGCTGATGGTGGGCCAGTCTTTGGCGTGCTGGGCTGCATCGGCCCGCTGGGCTTCCAGCGTCTTTTTGGCAGGCAGATACCGCGCCCGCTTGCCGAAAAACCGCCGCTTGAAAAAGCCTGCCGCCCGGGTGGCCATGACACCCACGCCCTGCTCTTTGGTCAGGGTGCGGGCATAGCCGAACAGTTCTTTGATTCGTTTTGTTTCCAGACTCATGGGCAGGCTCCTTGCTGCACGGTCATTTCAGGCCGAAGTTTTCAAACAGGTTGTTGAAATGGGGGTTGTAATAGGGGTCGTAATTGTCGATATAGGGCTGGTATTTGGCGTAGAAGTTGGCTTTCTCCCGCTCGTAGCGCCTGGCGTTTTCCGACAGGGTATCGAGGCCCCGGCTCTTGCTTTCGTAGTGATAGGCCTCGGCCCGGGGGGTATAGACGTTCAGAAGCCCCTGCTGCCACAGTTTCATGCAGTAGTCCACATCGTTATAGGCCACCGCAAACTTTTCCTCGTCCAGGCCGCCCGCCCCTTTGTACAAGGCGGTCTTGGTCATCAGACAGGCGCCGGTGACCGCCATATAATTCTGGGTCGTCACCAGTCGGTACATATCCCCCACCGCCGTGCGGGGGTAGCTTTTATGGCTGTGGCCCGCGCTGCCGTTGATGCCCATGAGCACGCCCGCGTGCTGGATGGTATCGTCGGGGTAGTAGAGTTTTGCTCCTACCGCTCCCACGTCGGGGCGCTGGCTGTAGCTGAGCAGTTCCCGCAGGAAATCCCCGGACAGCACCTCGATGTCGTTGTTGAGCAGCAGCAGGTGTTCGCCCTTGGCGAACCGGGCGCCAAAGTTGTTGATGGCCGAGAAGTTGAAGGGCCCCTGATACCGCACCACCCGGCAGCGGTCAAACCGCCGGGGCAGTGTCTGGTAATAGGCCTCCGTATCCGGGTCGGTGGAGTTGTTCTCGATGACCAGGACCTCAAAATTGTCGTATCCGGCGTTTTTGTAAAGGCTGGTCAGGCAGCGGTTCAGGTCATCGGTGTGATCCTTGTTGGGGATCAGCACGCTGATAAGCGGCTGGCCCGTCAGTTCATACCGCACCTGGAAGGCACCGGGTGCATCGGGCACCGCCATGGCCCGCCCAGGCAGGCCCAGCCGCTGCAGCTGGGCGTCGATGGCCCGCTCCCCCGCTGCAATGGCGTAAGGTTTGGCTTCCATGCCCGCGGCGGTGGACCCGGCGTGGCCCCGCCAGATATAGAGTACCTGTTTGATGTGCTCGATCTTCTGTGCTTTTTCGGTCAGGCGCAGGATCAGGTCATGGTCCTGGGCGCCGTCAAACTCCCGGGATTCATAAGCCCCCGCCGCATCCAGCAGCGGGCGGCTGAACACCGCCAGATGGGTGATGAAGTTGACGCCCCGCAGATAATCGGGCGCGAAGTCCGGCTTGAAGTGGTAACCGCCCAGCTGTTTCAGATCAGCAGAGAGCACGATCTCGTCGCTGTAGACAAAATCCGCGCCGGTCTTTTGGATGGTCTGCACACATTCAAACAGGGCGTTGGGGTACAACACATCGTCGTGGTCCAGCAAGGCCAGGTACCCGCCGGTGGCGGCGGCAAAACCAGCCGTGGT
>DXBO01000045.1 GCA_019116485.1 Candidatus Gemmiger excrementavium | reverse complement strand
TGACGGCAAATCGCGCACTCGCCGCTATGCGTCTCGCACACAATTTGCCGCCAAATTTCCCTGGAGGTGTCTGCACCGGTCGGCACATGTCCGCCGGTGCAGACGTTTTTATGCTTTTTCGACAGTCTCAGGCATGGTCCTCTGACCATGCCTTTTTGATTGGAATTTCTTTGCCTGCTTTCTTTGCAAAGAAAGCGGGTCTTTGTAAAGAAGAAATATCATGCCGCGGCGGCCACCTGGGCGATCCAGATCCCCAGGACCACCAGGCCCAGGGCGATGCGATACCACCCGAAAGCCGTGAAGGTGTGTTTTTTCACATAATTCATCAGGAACCGGATCGCCGCCATGGAGACCAGGAACGCCACCAGGCAGCCCACTGCCAGGGCCAGCACTTCTTCCAGGGTAAAGGTGCTGCCCCCGGCCAGGTATTTGACCACCTTGAGGCCGGACGCGCCCGCCATGACCGGGATAGCCAGGAAAAAGGTAAACTGGGACGCGCAGGGGCGGCTCATACCGCAGAGCAGCCCGCCCACGATGGTAGCGCCGCTGCGGGAAGTACCGGGGATCATGGCCAGCACCTGCCAGGCGCCCACGATCAGCGCCTGTTTGTAGGTGATGCGGCTGAGCTTGGTGGTGGAGGGCACCCGGGGCCGCCGCTCGATCAGGATGAAGGCCAGGCCGTAGACGATCAGCATAATGGCCACCACGATGCTGTTGTACAGGTGGGCGTCCAGCCAGTCGTCCAGCAAAAAGCCCAGCACGGCAGCGGGCAGGCAGGCCACAATGATCTTCAGCCACAGGCGGATCACCGGCCACCGCAGATGCTTGGAAAACCCGGAATCCCGGCCGTTGTCGGCACAGAACGGCCACAATTTTTTGAAATACAGCACCACCACAGCCAGGATGGCGCCCAGCTGGATGACGACGCGGAACATGGACATGAATTCCTCGTCAAAGCTGAATTTCAGCACCTGCTCGGCCAGGATCATGTGGCCGGTGCTGGAGATGGGCAGCCATTCGGTGATGCCTTCGATCACGCCGTAGACGACGGAGCGAAGCAGGTCAAACAACAATTCCATGCGGGCAAACGCCTCCTTGCGATTTCGTCTTTCATCATACCATAAAATGCCGGTCTGCGGGAAGATTTTTTTCATATTTTACAAGTTTTTTTGCCCCACGCCCGGCAAAACGCCAAAACCAGCTTGCTGTTTTTGTAGATTCCCACTATAATAAAAGATATCTTGGGATAGTAAAGAGGGAAAAGGGAAATGTATACCACCGTACTGTTTGACCTGGACGGAACCTTGCTGAACACCATCGACGATCTGGCCGATTCCGCCAACCGCGTCTGCGCCGCCCACGGCTGGCCCACCCACGAAGTAGCGCAATACCGTTATTTTGTGGGCAACGGCATCCCCAAACTGGTGGAGCGGTTCACCCCCGAACCCGCCCGGGACCCCGCCACCCTGGCCGCCGCCCTGGCGGAGTTTGATACAGTATACGGCGCCCACATGTACGATAAAACCGCCCCTTACCCCGGCATGCCGGACCTTTTGGCCCGGCTGAAAGCCAAAGGCGTGCGGATGGCGGTGTTTTCCAACAAGGCGGACAAGTTTGCCGGCGAAGTGGTGACCCGCTACTTTGACCCCAACCTGTTTGAGATCATCCGGGGCGCCCGGCCCGGCGTGCCCACCAAACCCGCGCCGGAAGGCACCCGCGCCCTGCTGCAGCACCTGGGCGTTGACGCCCAAAGCGGCACCGTGCTGTATGTGGGGGACAGCAACGTGGATGTGGCCACCGCCCACAACGCGGGCCTGCCCTGCTGCGGCGTGCTGTGGGGGTTCCGTACCCGGCAGGAATTGCAGCAGGCCGGGGCGGAATACCTGGCCGCCGATACCCAGGAACTGGAACGGGTCATCCTGGGCGAGTGAAGAGGGGCTTGGGCAAAGAATCTTTACACAAAGATTCTTTGCCCAAATAATAAAGAATAAAGAATAAATAATAAATGTGGATGCGCGCCGCGCGCGCAATTTTAAAACCACACCGCCGTCCCCCGCCTGGTTCCCGTGGTCTTTCGTTGGGCGTCCCCCCTTTTCCCGGCAACCCACATACCGGGACCGGATGCCGTTTTTATTCTGTAGGGCGGGGATTCATCCCCGCCGGGTCATGTAACCGGTATTTCGGTTTGGTGTTGTGGTTGTAGGGGCGGCCTACAGGCCGCCCGGGCAATCCAAACGTGACCGCAACACCCCCGGGCGGCGTATACGCCGCCCCTACATCCGGCGATACCGCGTGCCATGCACGGCCACACGCCGGACAACCATACGCCCCCACGGCGGGGTTAAAACCCCGCCCTACACGATAAACAAAAAGTGTTCCTTCCGGGAATAGCCAATTTCATCGCATCCGTAGGGCGGGGATTCATCCCCGCCGTGCAAAGGCCCGGCAAACTCACCGTTCCGGGATTGCCGCCCGGTTCCGGTTTGGCCGTAGGGCCCCTGTACCGCGACCCGTAAACCCCCGGGCCGCCGCCGGATTCCCTGCCGTTTCCCGCTTTTTTGAGCGGGCCGCAGGCCCGCGATCCACCCTATTTATTCTTTATTATTTATTCTTTATTATTTTTCCACAGCCCTCCTCCTGTTCCAACTTTCCACAAACTCTGCAAAGGGGATATGCTATTATGATTGCACCGCACTACCGTGCCATGTTGGGCGCCAAATCGGTGATCCGGGAAATTTCCGAATGGAGTACCGCCCGGGGCAAAGAGATCGGCTACGACAACGTGTTCGACTACTCCCTGGGCAACCCGTCGGTGCCCTGCCCCGACGCTTTCACCGCCGCCTGCAAAGACCTGCTGGACACCATGGACCCGGTAACGCTGCACGGCTACACCCCCACCCTGACCCTGCCGGAAGTCCGCGCCGCCGTGGCCGAAAGCCTGAACCGGCGGTTCGGCATGGACTACACCGCCGCCCATATCTTCATGACCAGCGGCGCGGCGGGGGCGCTGGCCCATGCCCTGCGGTGCGTGGCGGTGCCGGGGCAGAATATTGTGACCTTTGCGCCCTTTTTCCCCGAGTACAAGCCCTATGTGGAGGGCGCGGGCCTGACCCTGCGGGTGGCGCCGCCCCGGGTAGAGGATTTCCAGATCGACCTGGAAGCCCTGAACGCCCTGGTGGACGAAAACACCGCCGCTTTGCTGATCAATTCCCCCAACAATCCCAGCGGCGTGGCCTACAGCGCCGGCACGCTGGCCCGGCTGGCCGCCTGGCTGGCCGCCGCGTCCCAGCGGTTCGGCCACCATATCTTCCTGATCTCTGACGAACCTTACCGGGAGATCGCCTTCGGCGGCACGGAAATCCCTTACCCGGCCAAGTTCTACGACGATACCCTGACCTGCTATTCCTTCTCCAAAAGTCTCAGCGTACCCGGCGAGCGCATCGGCTACCTGGCCGCCAATCCCCGGTGTGAGGGCGCCGACCTCATCGTGCCCATCTGCGGGCAGATTTCCCGGGGCATCGGCCACAACTGCCCGTCGGGACTGTTCCAGCGGGCGGTGGCCGCCTGCCTGGACCAGACCAGCGACCTGACCGTGTACCAGACCAACATGGAACTGCTCTACGCCGAACTGAAACGCCTGGGCTTTACGGTGAACAAACCGGACGGTACTTTCTACATTTTCCCCAAGGCGCTGGAACCCGACGCCAAGGAATTCTGCCGCAAAGCCATGGCCTATGACCTGGCCCTGGTGCCGGGGGATACCTTCGGCTGCCCGGGGTATTTCCGCATGGCTTATTGCATCGGGACCGAAAAGGTACGCCGCAGCTTTGCCGCCCTGGAGCGGTTCGTCAAAGCGGAATATGGCGTGGAACCCCGATAATGCTTTCTGTAAAGGTGATTTTATGACGATTGTACGACATTTCGTTCCCGCTTTGCTGGCAGCGCTGCTGTTGGCGGCCTGCGCCCCCAAGCACGAACTGTCCGCCACCCCCAGCCCGGCGCCGGCGGCGGCCACCATGTCCGGCGTGGCCCGGGGCGAAGCCACCCCCACGCCGTCCCCCACACCGGAACCCACCCTGAGCCCCGCCATGGCGGCGGCCCATAACAACGCCACCAAGGACGCCCCCCAGATCACCGACCCGGATACCTGGAACGAGGCAGGCAAAGCCCTGATGGAACAGCTGGCGGAAGAATACGCCGCCGACGGCATGACGCTGGACGCCCAGGACGGTTACCCCTATCTGCTGGCGGTGAACCGGGCGGCCAGCACCGTGACGGTGTACACCACCGACGAAGACAACCGCTACACGGTGCCCTTCATGGCCATGGTGTGCAGCGGCGGCACCGATACCCCCACCGGGTACTGGGCCACCCCGGTGAACTACCAGTGGCGGCTGCTGGTGGGGCCCTGTTACGGGCAGTACGCCACCCGCATTTACAGCGGGTATCTGTTCCACAGCGTGCCCTACTATACCCAGCACAAGGACGACCTGGAATACGACCAGTTCAACCAGCTGGGCACCATTGCCAGCCTGGGATGCATCCGGCTTTCGGTGGTGGATGTAAAGTGGATTTATGATAACTGCGCCATCGGTACGCCGGTGGTGATCTACGACGACGAGGAAAACCCCGGCCCCATGGGCAAGCCGGGCACCATCTACACCGACCCCGACGACGAGGATATGCGCGGCTGGGACCCCACCGACCCGGACCCGGCCAACCCCTGGGACGACGCCTTTGAGACCGGCACCACCATCCGCAGCCAGGCAGCCTGGGACCAGTGGGAGGCGGAACACGAAAGCTGGCTGGACAGCCTGACCCCCACCGACCTGCAGGGCTGGAGTACCGATTCCGACATCGTCGGCACCCGAGGGTAAGCCTTTTGTTTTGTTCCTTCTTTGCAAAGAAGGAACCGAAGAAACTCTCATCAAAACAAATCCGCAGGGGATACCCCCTGCGGATTTGTTTTACAAGAAAAGTTCCCCGGCCCCCTCTTGCAAGGAAGAACCGGCAAAAAAGCAACCCCTGCATCCCACGATACCCCGCATCGCAAACCATGCCACCCCGGGTAGAGATTCCACCCCTGCATTCCACCATACCGCGGGACATGTACGGCCACACCCCGGCCAACCATACCACCCCACGGCGGGGTCAAGACCCCGCCCTACGGAAATGCGGGAAAATTGCGTTCACCCCCGCCCTACGGACAAATCCATGGCTACGCCCTCGCACCGGGTCACGGCAACGATACCACCCCTGCATTCCACCATACCGCGGGACATGTACGGCCACACCCCGGCCAGCCATACCACCCCACGGCGGGGTCAAGACCCCGCCCTACGGAATGCGGGAAAATTGCGTTCACCCCCGCCCTACGGACAAATCCACGGCCACGCCCTCGCACCGGGCCACGGCAACCACGCGGCAAGTTTTCGCCGGATGTATGAGTTTCGCTGTACTTTTCTTTATAAAGGAAATCCCCGAAAGGATTCCCAATAAAAATCCCCGCTGTGGAGATTTCCACAGCGGGGATTTTGTTGAAAATTCTTTTGGTACTTTTCTTATAAGAAAAGTACAGAGAACCTCATGCGCACAAGATTACTTGTACAGGTCGACCAGGCGGGACAGATGCTCGTAACGGGCCTCGGCAGCAGCCTGGTTCTTCTCGAACAGTTCCTTGGCGCGCTCGGGGAAGGCGCGGGACAGACGGCTGTAACGGGTCTCGTTGGCCAGGAATTCCTGGTACTTGTCCATGTTGCCGGCCTTGGAGGTCAGGGTGAAGGGATTCTTGCCCTCGGCCTTCAGAGCGGGGTTGAAGGTGAACAGGTTCCAGTAACCGGCCTCGACAGCCTTCTTCATCTCGTTCTGGCAGTTGGTCATGCCGCCCTTGACACCGTGCAGCTCGCAGGGAGCGTAGCCGATGATGATGGACGGGCC
>DXBO01000044.1 GCA_019116485.1 Candidatus Gemmiger excrementavium | reverse complement strand
CGCAGCAAGGTGTGCATCCCCACGGTGTTCACCACCGCCCCCGGCGTCAAGAAAGCCTTTGAAAGCGGCGAGTACGGTCCCCGGCTGGCGGCCACCGGCGTGATTCTTTCCTGCATCTGCCCGCTGATGTACATGAACAACCCCCTGTGCGGGCCCATGCCGGTGATCACCTGCTCCAACAAGCTGCGCACCTACACCACCGCCCGCTATTACACCGAGGCGGAAATTCTGGACCAGATCACGAAAGGAGGCCCCCGCAAATGAGAAAGTTTCAAGGACGTGTGGTGGCCCCGGGCTGTGTGACGGCCCCGGCCCTGGTTTCCCACGGGGGGCTGAACACCCTGGCTTCCTTCCAGAAAGCCCTCCAGTTCGGGGACAAGCAGGCCACCTGCGGTGACCAGAACAACCCCGACCTCTACGGCAAGCCTATGGCGGGCAAGGCCCTCTGCCTGCCCCAGACTATCGGTTCCACCACCGGCGGTCTGGTGCTGTACTGCGCCTGCTCCATGAACCGCCAGCCCGCCTGCCTGCTGTTCTCCAACCCCATCGACTCGCTGGCCGCCGCCGGTTCGGTGCTGGCCGCCGTCTGGCTGGATAACATCAGCATGCCGGTCATCGACTGCCTGGGCGAGGAGTTCCTTGCCTATGTGAAGGACGGCATGACCATCACCGTGCAGGAAAACGGTGTGGTCCGGGTGGACTGAGAACGCCGGAAATCACGAAAAAACAGACCGGGCAGCGCCGCAAACGGCGCTGCCCGGTCTGTTTGTGCAAGGCGGGTCAATCCCCGCCGAAAGCCACGCGGTAAAAATCCTTCTCCACGATCAGTTCGGTGCAGTCCAGGCGGCAGGCCACCAGCTGCTTCATGGCGGTCACATAGCGCTCCTGTTCTTCCGGGGTCATGGTCACGCCCTCAGCGGGGGTAAACGTCTGGGTAAACCGGTCGTAGAATCCCTGGTCGGACAGCCAGCACCGGGAGGCAAAGATCACCAGCCCCTCGCTGTCTGACAAAATATCCTGTCCCGAGAGCATGCGGGAATCATAGTCCAGCCCCAGCAGGTTGGAAACGGTGGGCAGAATGTCTGCCTGGCAGCATACTTTGTCCACCTGAACGGGCTCTTCCATGGCGGCGGACCATAGGATCAGCGTGTTTTTGTACACCGAAAAATCAATGTCCGACTCGTCGATGGCGCTCATGGCCTCGGAACTGCCGAACTTCTGCCCGGCCAGTTCCTCCAGTACGTCCACGTCAGCGTAGGGAATGTGGTCGCCGGTGGCCACGATCAGCGTATGTTCCAGCTGGCCGGCTTCCTCCAGCCGCTGCAAAAGCGCTGCCAGGGCCCGGTCCGCCTCTATGGCGGCGGCTGCCACATAGGCCCGGGTCTTTTCGCTGTAGGGCAGGCCGGCCACCAGTTCCCGGTAGGGTTCCGCCGCCCGGTTCCACTCGTAGGGGGTGTGGCCGCTCACCGTCAGGTAATAGACGTGGAACGGTGTGTCGCCGTACAGGTAATCTCCCGCACTGGTCTCGATCATGTAAGTGTCCCGCTGGGGCCACAGCCGGTCAGTGCCGGCGGCGTTTTCCTCACAGGCCAGGCCGCTGCGGTAGTACCGCCAGTCGTAACCCAGGTTGCTGTGGGAGGCCGCCCGCCCGTACATGTCCACATTGTTGTGGTAGCCCACCACCTGATATCCGGCCCGGCCCAGCTGCTGTGCCAGCGAGAAGGGAAACCAGGTGCCCAGCACGCCGGTGCGCTGCATGGTCACAGGGCTGCCATCCTTGGGGTAAAGCCCCAGCAGTGTCTGGCATTCCGCGCCGGAAGTACTGGTAAAGTGCAGCGGCGTATAGTAGTTGGTGAACAGGAATCCCTCATGAGCCAGCTTGTACAGGGTGGGGGTCAGTTCGGGGTCCAAGGCATAGCCGGAGAAGCCTTCCAGCACCAGCTGGATCACGTTGTACCCCGCAAACTGCCCGGTATACTGGTTTTTGGCGGTGGGGGGCACGCTGGCAAAGTAATGGGCCAGCCAGGCAATGTCCGCATCGCCGCTCCCGGCCAGGGCAGCCAGGTCGATGTCCAGCACCTGGGGCGAGGTGTCCACCGCCGGGGCGGGGACGGGCGTTTCCGCAGGGGCAGTCTCCTGCCCGGGGACCGGGGTGGGCGCGGGCGGCAAGGTGGCCGTGGGGGTGGGCAGCGGTTCCAGGTCCGCCAAGGCGGAAAAATCCGCGGTGCGCTCAGCGGCGGGGGGAAACAGCATGTGCTGTACGTCCAGCCGCAGCATGGTCCACAGGCCCAGCTGTTCCACCTGGTCGTTGATATGGGTGTCGCTGCGGTACAGCTCGGCGGGGGTCAGGTCCCCGGCCCAGGGCAGGTGTACCAGCCCCAGCCCGGCCAGGTGGAACATCACCGCAGCCCCCAGCGCCAACAGGCGGCGGAACCGCCCGCGGCGCCCGGGCACCAGCCGCCGCCAGCCCGGCGCCAGCCACAGCAGGGCGGGCAAAAACAGCAAGGCCAGCACCGGCAGGTCCCGCAGAATCTGGGCCGCCACCACCCCGGCATAGTCGTCCAGCCGGTTGCCCGCGGCGGTCTGCAGGATGCCCAGCGGGTAAAAGGTCTGAAAAATCTGTTTAAGCACCAGCTCGGTGGCTGCTGCCAGGCACAACAGCAGCGTCAGGGTCACCGTTACCCCGGTACGGGCCCGCCGCCCGAAGGGCAGCGGCAGCGCCGCCAGCAAAAAGCCCAGGGACAGCGCAAAGGCCAGGCCGATGGGCAGATATTCCACCGCCAGCCCGGCGGCCAGATGCAGCACCAGTTCCAGCCAGCCCAGCAGCGCCGGAAACAGCAGCAGCCGCCCCACGGCCACGCTGTCCCCTGCCGGGGCGCGGGGCGGCGTGCCGGTTTGTGCCGGGGGGCGGGTTTCCGTCATTGTGGGGGCCATGGTCTGAATCCTGTCTCCGCCGCAAGGCGGCCTTTCGTTGTACTTCCTGCCGCCTTGCGGGGCGGCTGATGCCCCTATTGTACCACAGATCGCCTCAAACGCAAAGGGACCCGGCGCCGCCGGGCGCCGGGTCAGAGAAAGAGATGAGTGTCGAGCCGCCTGCCGGCATGGCAGACCGGCAAGGGCAAACAGCAGGTAAGATCAGCCGAACAGCGCCGCGATCTTGGGCAGATACCCGGACAGCGCCGAGGCGGTCATGATCAGCACGAACACATAGCTGATGGTCATGCAGATGCGCAGGGCGGTGGGCTTTTTGTAGCCCTCGTTCACGTCTTTGCGCCACAACAGCAGCAGGATGAACAACCCGCCCACCGGGGTGGCGATGGAGGTGGCCACGTTGGCCATCAGGATCAGCTGGGTGGGGGAACCGCCGTAGCTGTAGCAAACCACCATGGCGAACAACAGGCAGGCCAGACAGCCGAAGCGGACGAACTTGGTCTCCAGGCCCACGTCCTTGTCCAGACCGGCGCCCAGCAGCACCATGCCGCGCTGGGTGTTGGCCAGCAGGGAGGAGAACCCGGCCCCCAGCAGCGCCAGACCCATGATGTACTTGGCGGCACCGCCCATAATGGGCACCAGCAGTTCGGCCAGCTGGGCGGGCACCGTGATGGAAAGCCCCTGGGGATGCAGCACGATGGCACCCACCAGAATGATGGAACCGGAGATCAGCACCACGCTGATGACATGGACCAAAGCGTCGGTGAACATGACGCCGTTGAACAGGTCCTCTTTCTTCCATTTTTTCTCTTTGCCCGGATAGGTGGCGTAGATGCCCGACGTGACGGCCGCGTTGGTGGAGATAAAGGCCAGCGCGGTGGCCAGGCTGCCCTCAGGGATTTTAAAGCCTATCAGACCCGCGCCGAACTGGCCCCAGTCGGGTCCGCCCACCCCGATAAGGGTGGCGTAGAAGGAGAGGATCATCACCAGGATGCACAGAGTGATGAGCTTTTCCACCTTGGAGTAGACGTTTTTGGCAAAGTAGCAGTACAGCACAATGGCGATCATGATGACCGAACCCAGTTTCCAATCCAGACCGAAAATCAGGTTCATGCCCGCGCCGGTGCCCGAAATGTTGCCCATGGTAAAGAACAGGCAGGCCAGGAACACCGCGCAGCCCACCACGGTGGAGGCTACGGGGCCATAATATTTGCGGATGGCATGGATGGTGGGCAGCCCGGTGGTGATGGCCAGCCGGTTGGTGGTCATCATAAAGGTGATGCCCATAAAAATGATGGGGATAATCAGCCAGATCAGCGAATACCCGTAATCCGCGCCCAGCATGGCGGAGGTGGTCACAGCGCCGGGACCGATGACGATGCCGGTGGCCACCAGACCGGGGCCGATGCGTTTGAGAAGGTCCCGTACCGGGAGTCGCTTTACGTCGGAACCAAACTCCGTTTCGTTCTTACTCATTTTTGCAGCTCCTTTTTAAAAAAGCGGGGCGCTGCCGAAACAGCGCCCCGCGTCAGGGCCTTGGGGCCGTGTCTCAACGATACTGGGACATGTCCACAGCGGGCAGCTGGCTGCGCTCCAGGCCCAGGGCCACCCAGTCCTTCTCCTCCTGGTTCAGGGGCAGAACGGGCTTGCGCATCAGCGCGTTGGAGAAGATGCCCCGCTGGTACAGCGCTTCCTTCAGGCGGGCATGGGCTTCACCGGAGGGCTGGCCGCCGCCGTAGATGGCCTGGGAAATGTGGTAGATCCGGTTGGACCAGTCCTGGGCTTCCTTCAGGGTGTGCTGCTCGGGATGCTTGAAGACGTCCTATGCCGGGCAGATCAGCTCAGGCACGCAGCCGGCAAAGCCGATCAGGGCGCCGTCCATGCCGGGGAACCAGCTCACGCACAGGGTCTCGTCGTGGCAGGTAATCAGGCTGATGTCGGGGCATTCCTGGCGCAGCAGGCGCACGTCATGCTCGTAGATGGAGGTCACGCGGGTGCCCATCTTGATGCACTTCACGTGGTCGATCTCCTTGCACATCTTGATCAGCGTCTCCACCGGGTAGAACGCCTTGCTGGTGGCGGGGTACAGGTGGATGATGATGTCGATGTCGGCGCCTTCAGCCACGTCCTTGATGTACTGGAACGGGGCATCGGGATGCATGCCGAAGCGCAGCCACATGTGCGGGGGCATCAGCAGGATGCCGTCGGCGCCGGCTTCCTTGGCTTCCTTGGCCATGGCGATGGACTCAATGGTGTTCTCGCAGTTGACGCCGGAGATGATGGTCATCACGTCGCCGCATTCCTCGGCACAGATTTCCACGGCGCGCTTGCGCTCGGGGCGGGACAGGCCGGTGATCTCACCGGTGTGGCCGTTGACAACCAGGCCCTCAATGCCTTTGCCGTAGAAGCTCTTGATCCAGCGCAGGTAGGCGCGGAACTCGGTCTCGTTGATGGAATAATCTTCGTTCAGGGGAACGGAAACGGCGGGGAAGATGGTCTTGAAGGTCTTTACTTTCGCCATGGTGGGCAGCTCCTTTCACTCGAAACAGGTGATGATTTTTCTCTTGTTTTGCAGAGCGCCGGGGATGCGTGCACCATCCATCGGCTTGTACAAACGTTTGTATCTCTTCGTTGACCCCATTATGCCACCCCCGCCAAGGGAAGTCAATGGATTGGGGCGCCTCTGCAAAACCTTGCATTCATCTGCCAATGTTTTGCACAAAACAGCAAAAAGCACAAGGGAAATGCCCTGCTTTTGTGCACATTTTGCTGGTTTTGGGCAGGGGGTTGCCTTTTGTGCCGCCGGCGTCTATAATAAAGAAAAAATGCAATCGTTTGTACGGAGGCGGCTATGGCGACGCTGAAAGACGTGGCAAAGCGGGCCTGTGTGGATGTAAGCACGGTGTCCCGCGCGCTGAACAATACATCCTATGTGCACCCGGACACCAAGGCCCGCATCTATGCGGCGGCCAAGGAACTGGGCTACCACCCCAACGTTATGGCCCAGGCGCTGCGTCAGGGGCGGCGGCACGCCGTGGGGGTGGTGGTGCCCCGGCTGCACCTGACCATCTTTTCCGAGATTCTGCAGGGAATCGAGCGGGAGGCCGGGCGGCTGGGCTATTCCACCCTGATCTGCTTTACCGAGGATGACCCCAAGGCCGAAAAAGCCTGCCTGAACCGGCTGCGCAACGGCTTTGTGGACGGCATCATCATCGCAGGCACAGGCCGCAACGGCCGCCTTTTGCGGGATATCCGGGCCAGCGGTATCGCGGTGGTGCAGCTGGTGCGCCAGCAGGAAGTCCTGCTCAGCAGCATCGTGGCCAATTACCGGGACTGCGGCGCCGATTCGGTGCGGTTTTTGTGGCGCAAAGGCTGCCGCAAGATGGGACTTATCGGCGGGTCGGAGGACCTGGCCCCCTACCGGGAACGGCACGAGGGGGTACACCTGGCCGCCCGGGAACTGGATGTGGAGGTCTGCTACGCCGCCTGTGCCCGGCCCATCAACAGCTTTGAGTATGGCTACGACTGCGCCAACCAGCTGCTGGACGACCACCCCGACCTGGACGCTATTCTGGCCGCTGTGGACGTGCAGGGGCTGGGGGCCATCCGCGCTGCCACCGAGCGGGGGCTGGCCATCCCGGGGCGGATCAAGGTCATGAGCCTGACCGGCCACGAGGTGGGGGCCATGCTGCAGACCGCCATGACCAGTATGGAGATGCCCGCCCACCGTATGGGGCAGAAAGCAGCCCAGATGGTGATTGAGGAGATCGAAGCCCCCGCCGACCAGGAGTTTACCCCCCAGCACCTGGCGTTCACCATGCAGCTGGAAGAGCGGGAAAGCACCTGAGGTGCCTGTACAGGAACAAAGCCGCGGCAGCGGCCCAGATATCTTAATAAAGGAGACGATACAGCCATGAGCAAAACGTTGGTAGCGTATTTTTCGGCAAGTGGTGTCACAGCCCAAGTGGCCGGGGTCCTGGCAAAAGCCATCGGCGCGGATCTTTACGAGATTCGCCCGGCGGTGCCCTACACCCAGGCGGACCTGAACTGGATGGACAAGAAATCCCGCAGCAGCGTGGAAAGCAATGACCCCGCCGCCCGCCCGGCGCTGGCGAACCCGCACCCCAATGTGGCTGCCTATGACCGCATTTTCCTGGGGTTCCCCATCTGGTGGTACACAGCGCCGCGCATCATCCAGACCTACCTGGAAAGTGCTGATTTCAGCGGCAAGACCATCCTGTTGTTTGCCACGTCGGGCAGCAGCGGGCTGGGCCACACGGCCCGGGACCTGGCGCCCAGCTGCCCCGGCGCGGCCATCCGGGACGGCCGCCTGCTCAACGGTCCGCTGGACCCGGCGGACCTGAAAGCCTGGGCGGCGTCTTTCTGAGGCGGAACGCACAGACAAAACAGCCCCGCACCGCGCAAGCGGTGCGGGGCTGCTGTTATCAGAAAAAAACTCAGGCCAGGGCTTTGTCCAGACGGGCGCGGATCTCCCGCAAAAATTCCAGCGAGGTCACCTTGCGGGCAGGGGTCTCACCCTCCCACATGGCGCACAGGTCGCCGGTCATCACGCCGGACTCGATGGTGTCGATGGTGGCTTTCTCCAGGGCGTCGGCATAGCGGCCCAGGGCTTCGATGCCGTCCAGCTCACCGCGTTTGCGCAGCGCGCCGGACCAGGCGAACAGGGTGGCCACCGGGTTGGAGGAAGTCTCCTCACCCTTCAGGTACTTGTAATAGTGGCGGGTGATGGTGCCGTGGGCAGCCTCGTACTCATAGTTGCCCTCGGGAGAGACCAGCACCGAAGTCATCATGGCCAGGGAGCCGAAAGCCGTGGAGACCATGTCGCTCATCACGTCGCCGTCGTAGTTTTTGCAAGCCCAGATGAACCCGCCCTTGGACCGGATGACCCGGGCCACCGCGTCGTCGATGAGGGTGTAGAAGTACTCGATGCCCATGGCGTCGAACTTCTCTTTGTATTCGGCGTCGAAAATTTCCTGGAAGATGTCTTTGAACGTGTGGTCGTACTGCTTGGAGATGGTGTCCTTGGTGGCGAACCACAGGTCCTGTTTGGTGTCCAGCGCGTACTGGAAGCAGGACCGGGCAAAGCTGGAAATCGAGCTGTCCTTGTTGAACTGGCCCTGCAGCACGCCCGCGCCGTCAAAGTCGTTGATGGTCTGGCGGAAAGTGGTGGCGTCGGTGCCGGTGAACACCAGTTCGGCCTTGCCCGCGCCGGGGACCCGGTACTCGGTGGCGCGGTAGACGTCGCCGAAGGCGTGGCGGGCGATGGTGATGGGCTGCTGCCAGGTGCGCACCACGGGGGAAATGCCTTTGACCATGATGGGTGCGCGGAACACCGTGCCGTCCAGAATGGCGCGGATGGTGCCGTTGGGGCTCTTCCACATCTGGGTCAGGTTGTACTCCTTGACCCGCTGGGCGTTGGGGGTGATGGTGGCGCACTTGACGGCCACGCCGTATTTCTTGTTGGCGTTGGCGGCATCCACCGTCACCTGGTCTTTGGTTTCTTCCCGGTGGGGCAGACCCAGGTCATAGTACTCGGTCTTCAGGTCCACATAGGGCAGGATCACCTCGTCCTTGATCTGCTGCCACAGGATGCGGGTCATCTCGTCGCCGTCCATCTCCACCAGCGGGGTGGTCATCTTGATCTTTTCCATTGGTGCTTTCCCTCATTTCTGTCAGACTGGCAGGGTCTTGCGCCCTGTTTTGCGGTCGTTTTTTCAAAGATACTTTCATTATAATGCCAACAGGCCGTTTGCGCAAGCGCCAAAGGGCGCCAACGGGCAAAGAAACCTTGCGCGGCGGGGCCCGGGGTGGTATACTCACCCTAGCAAAAAACAGGAGGGATGACGATGCATTATCCCCATGTCTGCCGGGCCCGGTTTGTGGCCCGGCCCAACCGGTTTGTGGCCCGGGTGGCACTGCCGGACGGCACCGAACAAGTCGTCCATGTGAAAAACACCGGGCGCTGCCGGGAACTGCTGGTGCCGGGGGCGCCGGTCTACCTGGCAGAAAGCGGCAACCCTTTGCGCAAGACCCGGTATGACCTGATCGCCGTGGAAAAGGGCCCTCTGCTGGTGAATCTGGATTCCCAGGCCCCCAACCGGGTCTTTGCCGAATGGGCGCAGGCCGGCGGATTCCGCCCGGGGCTGACCCTGCTGCGGCCCGAGACCCGGTGGGGGAATTCCCGCTTTGACTTTTACTGGGAAGATGCGGATGGCGCCAAAGGCTTTGTGGAGGTAAAGGGTGTTACCTTGGAGGAGGGCGGCCACGCCCGTTTCCCTGATGCGCCCACCCAGCGGGGCGTCAAACATCTGGAGGAACTGCTTCGCTGCCGCCGTCAGGGATACGAGGCGGCGGTCTGCTTTGTGGTGCAGATGAGCGGTATGGCGGATTTTGCCCCCAACGACGCCACCCATCCGGCTTTCGGGGAGGCGCTGCGGCGGGCCGCCGCCGGAGGCGTGGCCATACTGGCCAGGGAATGTGCCGTGACGCCGGACACCCTGACCCTGACCCGCCCGGTGGCGGTGCGGCTGTAAGGAAATGACGGGGCACTTGACTTTATCAAGAAAAGGGGCTATACTTGATATAGTCAAGAAAAAACGGCCCGCGCCGGAAAGGAACCCCCGCCCCCTATGTATGAAACGATCTGCAGCCCCGTGGATTACGGCGGCCTGACGCTGAAAAACCGTGTGATCTTTGCCCCTACCAGCATGGGGCTGCCCCGGGCCGAACTGCTGGCCCGCATGGAGGCTATTGCCGCGGGCGGCTGCGCTATGATCGTTGTGGGGGATGTACCGGTGCTGCCCGGGCGGTCCGGGCTTTCGCTGTTCAGCCGGCAGGGGACCGCCTTTTACCGGGAACTGGCTGCCAGGGTCCACCGCCACGGCTGTAAACTCTGTGCCCAGCTCCACCAGTCCGATGCGGATTTCAAGGGAATGCTGCGCTATCTGCCCGGGCTTCTCACCGGGTGCATTCCCAGGAACCGGCTGCGGGCACTGCTCAACGAACAGGTGGGCCCTTACATCACCGGCCTGCCTGCCGAAAAGGTGGCCCGCATCACGGCGGCTTTCGGCCCGGCAGCGGAACAGGCGGCGGCGCTGGGGTTCGATATGGTGCAGGTCCATGGGGATCGTATGTGCGGCAGTTTCAGTTCGGCGGTATTCAACCACCGTACCGATGCCTACGGCGGCAGTGCCGAAAACCGGGCCCGCTTCGGGGTGGAGGCCGTCACGGCCATCCGGCGGCGGCTGCCCGGCCTGCCCATCGACTACAAGCTGGCGGTGCGGCAGGAACACCCGGCCTACGGCAACGCCGGGGTGACGGAATCCGAACTGCCGGTGTTTGTGCCGCTGCTGGAACAGGCGGGGGTCACCAGTTTTCATGTGGCGCTGGCGGACCACGGTGACCTCAGCGATACCATCCCCCCCAAAAGCCATCCGGTTTTCGGGGGCGAGGGCTGTTTTCTCCCCTTATGCGACCAGGTGCGGGCACTGACCCGGCGGCCGGTCTGCGCCGTGGGCGGGCTGACCGATCCCGATTTTATGGAAGCCCGGCTGCGGGAAAACCGCATGGACTGCGCCGCCATGAGCCGCCAGCTCATCGCCGACCCGGACTGGCCCCGCAAGGTGGCGGAGGGCCGGGCGGCGGATATCCGCCGCTGCGTGCGCTGCAACCAACAATGCCTGGGGGGCATGATGGCCCACCAGGGCGTCCACTGTATTTACGAAAGGAAAGATTGACCATGTCCTACGCCATTGTGTACACCAGCCTGACCGGAAACACCGCCCGCCTGGCCCAGGCCCTGCGGGACGCCCTGCCCGCCGGGGCGTGCCTTTATTTCGGTGCGCCGGACGCCGCGGCCCTGGCGGCGGATACCATCTACGCCGGATTCTGGACCGACAAGGGAACTTGCGACAAGCCCATGGAGACGTTTCTGCGCTCCTTGACCGATCAGAAGGTTTTTCTGTTCGGCACGGCGGGGTTCGGGGGCGCGCCTGCCTACTTCAACCAGATTCTGGCCCGGGTGCGGGACAACCTGGCCCCCGGCGTCACGGTGCTGGGCGGCTGGATGTGCCAGGGCAAAATGCCCCAGAGCGTGCGGGACCGCTACGCCGCTATGCCGGACAGTCCCCGCCGCACGGCCATGCTGGAAAACTTCGACCTTGCCCTGACCCACCCCGACCAGGCCGATCTGGACGCCTTGTGCGCCGCCGCAGCCCGGTAAACAAGGCACAACAACAACGCGCCGCAGTGAAGAAACTGCGGCGCGTTGTCTGTTTTTGTACAAAGGGGGTCAGGGTTCCACCGGAACCACCAGGCGCGAGGCGTAGCGCCCGCCGTGCCAAAGGGCGTTGCGGGCTGCCACGGTGCGGGAACTGTTGTAGTTCTCGCGGGTGTTGCTGTGGGGGAACAGGAAGTTTTTGGCGCTGGAAGTCACGGTCACCCGCAGGCGGTGCCCCGCCCGGAAACAATGGGACAGCTTGGTGGTACGGATTTTCAGGCGGACCACCTGGTCCTGTTCCAGGAACTCGGCGTGGTCGAATCCGTTGCGGTATCGGGCGCTCAGTACCCCGTCCGCCAGCTTCACAGACCGGCCATTTTCGTCTACATCGGTCACCCGCAGGATGAAATCGGTATCGGGTGCGTCGGAGGAGATGTACAGTTCCGCCTCTATATCGCCGGTGATCACCAGGTCCCGGGTCAGCACGTCGGTGGTGTAGCACAGCAGATCAGGCCGCTGTTCCTCCCGGGTGTAGTCTTCCGGCACTTCGATCTCGTTTTCCGACATATCGATGATGTGCAGGGAGGGGTGTTCCGGGTCGTAGATGTACTGGTCCCGGCTTTCGGTGTCAGGGCGTTCCAGGGTCAGGCGGCCATCCCCGGCTGAGGTGTTGGCGTGGCCGTCGCTGTCCAGGTACAGGCTGGCAGGCCGGGCCTGGGGCAGGGGCCAGTTCTCGGCGGTTTTCCACTGCTCCTGGCCTACGGTGTAGTATTCCACCGGGGCGGTGCGGTCAATGCCGTTGTCCACCCCTTTCAGATGATGTTCAAACCACTGGAAATACAAAAGGTCCAGATCGAACCGCAGGGCTTCGGGCCCGAAGGAGAGGGCGTGCAGGTCATACCGGCTGTTGCCGCTGTGCTGCCAGGGCCCCAGAATGACCTTGCGGCTCCCCGGGGGGAAGTTGTGGGCGATCTCCAGGGCCTCGGTGGTGCCCATGCCGTTGTCGTCGAACCAGCCGGACTGGATCAGTGCCGGGATCACCGCGCCCTGGCTGCGCTCCCGCCAGTTGGATCGCCGCCAGAAATCGTTGTAATCGCCCGGTTCCAGCCACTTGGTCAGGAAAGGCACATCGTAGCCCAGAGCTTTGCGGGGCAGGTCGGTGAGGGGGCGGATGTTCAGCACTTCCTCCCAGTCGTCCCGTTCCATCAGTTCGGGGTGGAATTTCTTTTGGGAAACGGCAAAGGCCCAGGCCAGCATGCCCGAGGTGAAGGAACCGCCCCGGCGGGGCAGGTCCACAAAGGGGCTGCCTGCGCAGACCACGCTGATCAGCGCTTTCAGGTGGGGGTTGCCGCTGGCTGCGGCAGCCCACTGCACATACCCCAGGTAGGACCCGCCCACCATGCCGACCTTGCCGCTGGACCAGTCCTGCGCGGCGATCCAGTTCAGCGTGTCGTCGCCGTCCTCCACCTCATAGTAATTGGGCAGCCATTCGCCCTCGCTTTCGTTGCGGCCGCGCACGTCCTGCACTACCACGGCGTAGCCTCGCTGCACATAGCGGTAGTATACTTCGCGCCCGTCCTCTTTGCCGTAGGGGGTGCGCACCAGCACGGCAGGCACCGTATCGGGGCAGCCGCCGGGCAGGTACACGTCGGTGGAAAGGTGTACCCCGTCCCGCATGGACACGGCAAAGGTGCCGGCATGGACCACCGGCCAAAGAGGTTCGTCGGGCCAGGTCTGCCGCCAGCGGCGCAGGATGGTGCGGTCTTCCTGCCCTTCTTCCACCAGTACGCAGACCATTTCCCGGGCAGGACAGATCACGGCGATGAGCCGCCCGTCCTCCACCAGTTTGTTGTTGGGGAATTTTACGTCCCGCTGCCGGTAATTGTGCCCGTCCTCACTGGTATAGCGCTCCCCGCAGACCGTGCGGTCCCCGGGGCCCTGCAGGGTCTGCTCATACAGGGGCAGGTCCCGGGCCAGGGCGGCAAAGTCCATTTTTACAAAGGAACGGTAAAAATCCCGGTCCTGGTCGGTCAGGTCCTGCCAGTTCAGCAGCGCGCCGGTGTGCACGTCCAGTTTCTGGATCTGGGGTGTGCCGTCGCCCAGGCGCAGCCTGCCGTACAGGATGCCCGAAACATATAAATCGAAATTGCGCATTTCCGTTTCTCCCGTTTTCCGCTCAGGCGCCGATGAAGGCACGGATGGCATAGGCTACACCGATGCCCACATAGTTGCCCAGCGCGCCCGCCAGCACACCCATCAGCAGACCGATGTTGATGAGGGTCTTCCACTGGGCGCTGGAAGCGATGAGGGCGGCGGTGGGGCCGTCCGAGATGCAGCCCACGATGGACAGCAGCACATACTCAAAGCGGACTTTCAGCAGCCGGGTGATGAGCAGGTGCAGCAGGATGGAACAGGCGATGACGCAGAAGCAGAACAGCGTGATGTAGAAGGTGGAACCGAAGAACTGCTGCAGGTCCACCGCAAAGCCGATGGTTACCAGGAACAGCAGCGCCACAAAGAGGCCCAGGTCAAAGTTGCCGCGCAGCTTGCGGATGGCGGGCACCTGCGCCAGGATGATGGAGAAGGTGGTGATGAGCAGGATTCGGCCCGCGCTGCGGAACCCTTCCCCGAACACCATCGAGGAGATGCTGGTGGCGGCCCACACGGTGCCGAAACCGATGGCCAGCAGCCAGGCGATTTCCTGGATGGACCATTCCTTGGAGGCCATCAGTTCCTCTTGGTCGCCGTCGCCCAGCAGTTCCGGCTCGCTCATTTCATAGGGCCACAGCTTTTTCAGCCGTTTGGAGTTTTTGTACAGGGCGGGGGCGGCGAACATCAGGATCAGCGTGGGGATACCCACCACATAGTCCGCCGCGTTGGCCGAGGCAATGGTGGTCTTGCTGGCCTCCAGGCCCACGGCGATGGCGGTCAGGTTGGAGCTGCCGCCGGTGTAGGTGCCCACGAACATACCGGCAACCTTCCAGCCTTCGTCGATCTTGCCGGCGAACAGTACGCCGAACACCAGGGCCGCCACACAGACGCTGAACACAGCCGATGCCAGCGCAATGACCGGCTCTTTGGACAGCTTGCGCATCTGTTTCAGGTCCAGGCTCAGCAGGCAGATGGAAACGGACAGCGGCACACAGTAGCTGCTGATGGCATCATAGGTGGCGCTGGAGGTGGGCACGATCCGCAGGTTGGACATCACGATGCCCATGACGATAACCGTCAGGGCCGGGCCCAGTGTTTTGAACGCCTTGAACCGCTGCAGCCAGAACCCCAGGGCGACTGTGGCGAACATGATAAACAGGAGCGCGCCTTCGGAGGAAAAAATCGTATTCGGCATAATGTACCTCTCTCTGCGGGGGTCCGCTTAAAAATCAATGTCGATGCCAAGGCCCGGTTTGTCGGACAGGGTGTAGACGCCGCCGTTCACGGCAAAACCGCCGGGCATGCCCATCTCGGGGTCCACGGCGTACATAAAGCTGTCGCAGTCCGCCTCGGTGATGTTCTGCTTGGCCGCCACCAGGCTCACACCGGCGGCAATGGCTACTTTGGTCTCCAGCATGCAGCCCACCATGCACTGTACATGGTTCGCCTCGGCAATGGCGTTGATCTTTTCTGCCGGGTACAGGCCGCCGCACTTCATCAGTTTGATGTTGATGATGTCCGCGGCATCAATCTTGCAGGCTTTCGCCGCGTCAATGGGGGAATGGACCGACTCGTCCAGCATGACTTTCAGGTCCACCTTGGAACGCACAAACCGCATGCCGTCCAGGTCCCAGCTGGGCAGGCACTGTTCCACGGCCTCCACGCCCACCTGTTCAAAGGCTTTCAGGGTGCGCACCGCATCGCTGACTGTGTAGCCCTGGTTGGCGTCCACCCGCAGGCGGATGTCGGGACCCACCGCCTGGCGGATCAGGGTCAGCGCCTGAATATCCTCTGCCGGGTTGATGCCGGCTTTGATTTTCAGGATGGTGAACCCGTCCTTTTCCACCCGCTCTTTCGCCTCGGCGGCCATGGCCTCCGGCGTGTCGATGCCTACCGTCATGTCGGTGACAATGGTGTTGCTGCCGCCGCCCAGTACCTTGTACAAGGGCTGGCCCATCACTTTGCCGCGGATGTCGTACAGGGCAATGTCCACGGCGGCCTTGGCCGAGGTGTTGCCGGCGATGAGGCGGTCCATCATGCGGTGGACCCCTTCAATGTCCATGGCATCCATGCCGATGAGCCCCTGTTTGAAGAGCTTCAGCACCTCCAGCACGGTGGCGGCGCTTTCGCCGGTCACCGGCTCAAAGGGGGCGGCCTCGCCGATGCCCCAGATCCCCTCGTCGGTCATGATCTTGACCAGCACGTTGACCGAGTGGTCCTGCACCGCAAAGGCAATGCGGAATGGCTTTTTCATAGGGATGTGGATGGTTTCCACCTTTACGTCTGTGATTTTCATAAGGGGTCCTCCTGCACGGTAAAAATTTTATATAATTTTACTATTTATAAAAATTCTCGTCAAGAGTTTTAGGGATTTTTCACGTTTTTGGGGCGGGACTGGCAAATCTCCCGCTGAAATGCGCCGCCCCGCCGGAATGAAATTTTAGAAATACTAAACATTTTTTCTCTTGTTTACGCACACAGGGTTTTATGGTATACTGTACACAATATCTTTACCGAAAAGGGGGAGGTTGTATGCTGGGGGAGCAGATCAGAAGCATCCGAAAAAAGCGGAGCATTACCCTGAAAGAACTGGCCGAGAAGACCGGGCTGTCCATCGGGTACATCTCCCAGATCGAGCGCAATCTCACCGACCCGTCGCTGTCCACGCTGCGCAAACTCAGCGCCGCCCTGGATGTGCCTACCTATCTGTTTATGGGCGGCGGCGAAGGCGCCACCGGCCTGACCACCCGCAGCAGCGATGTGGTCACCCTGTCCCAGCCCCATTCCAGCATCCGCTATCATCTGCTGACGCCCATGCCCTCGGGGGTGTTTGTGCCCCAGTCGCTGGTCATCCGCTTTGAGCTGGAACCCCACAGCCGGGACGGCGACCTGCCGGTGATCCATCCCAGCGAGGAGATCATCCTGCTGGAACAGGGGCAGCTGGACGTGCAGGTCCAGACCGAGACCGTCCGCCTGAACGCCGGTGATACCACCGTGGTGCAGGCCAACCTGCCCCACATTGTTTCCAATCCCGGCGATACCCCGGCGGTGGGCCTGGCGGTGTTCACCCCGGCCGTCTGGTTCCCCCGGGGTGGCCGTACCCTGGACCGGCCGGAATCCTCCACTGTATCCTCAAAGGAGCCTGTATCATGCAAGTATTGATCTCTTCCCATGACTATGATTACCACACCCTGATTAAGGTGGCGGAAATGGCAGGCCTGGCAGGCATCGTAGGGTTCCACGCTGCAGGGGAGGACTATCTTCTCACTTTCCCGGACGGGGAAAACACCGAAGCGCTGGTGGCGGACTACAAGGCCCGTCTGCGGGACTTGGAGAATAACATCTGGGTGCATTGAGAAGGTATCTGCCCGGCCACAAGCCCGCGCCGGGGAACCAATGTCCCCGCAGCGGATTCTGGACAGGAGAATCGGAAAAAACGGCGGGACTTTAGATAGCGCAACCGCGCGGAAAGGGGAGGGGGCCGCCATGGCCAAATCGCTGCACGAACAGGCGGCGGAGTATGTACGTGCCCGGATCGTGTCGGGCGAGTACCCGGTGGGCAGTCAGATTCCCACCGAAAACGAACTCTGTGCCCTGCTGGGGGTCAGCCGCCCCACGCTGCGCCAGGCGCTGGACAACCTGACACGGGAAGGGCTGCTGGTGCGCATCAAGGGCAAAGGCACCTTTGTATCCGAGCCCAAGGTCATGCACGAATCCACCAGCTTTATCACAGGATACCGGGCGGAAAGCGAGAAAAACCACCGTACCCTGCGCACCTGCGTACTCTATCTGGGGCAGGAGCGGGCCGGGGAGGCGGTGGCCCACGCCTTGGAATTGCCCTTGGGGGCCCGGGTCACCCGGTTGGTGCGGCTGCGCCACCTGGAGGGGTACCGGGGCGATGCCCCGGTGGTATATACCACGGTTTATGTGCCCTACAAACTCTTTCCTGATATGGATCAGATGGATTTTACCGATCTTTCCTTTTATGATGTACTGGCCCGGCGCGGCCTGGAAGTGCGCCATGCCAGCCGCCGGCTGGAAGTGGTGCCCCCGCCCGCCGAGGTAGCGGCCCGGCTGGGCATCAGCGCCTTTGAGCCGGTGATCTTCATCACCTCCACCGGGCGCACCGCTGCCGGCCAGCCGGTGGAATATGCTGAAAGCTATTACCCCTCCGGCAGCAGCAGTTTCCTCATCGAGGTGCACCGCTGACGATACCGAACCTGGCTTCCACTTGGTGGAAGCCTTTTTTGTTGTCTGCGGCTCGCCGGAAATGAATTTGTACTATTGTGCCCTGCTCGGGCGGCTGTGGGAAGGCTCTGCGGGGCCTTCCTTGAGAAAGAGGCTGTCGTCAAAATGCATAAAAATTTTCGCTTTCTCATTCTCTGTTGTGCATTTGAACTGTTTTGGGCGGCATGTTTGTCTGTACAGCTATTGTTAAAAAGGCATTTGCATGATAACATGTAAATACAAAAGCTCTTGGAAATGCAGAGCACCCCACGCGTGATGGGGAACGATGAAAGGAGAACCACTATGAAAAAAATGACCGCATTCTGTCTGGCTCTTGGCATGATGGCCAGCCTGCTGGCCGGCTGCTCGCAGGGGGCTGCGTCCAGCAGCGCGAGCACCTCCGCCGCGACGGAGTCCACCGCCACCGCCGAGGAAAGCACCGGCGCCATCACCTCCACCGAGCTGAACATCGTGTACAGCGGCACCCCTGAAGTCCATGAAAAAGAGTACCTGATGAACGACTACTTCAAGGGCTTTGAGGAAGAGTACGGCGTTACCGTCAACGTGGACTTTGTGCCCCAGGCCGATGCCATCACCAAGGTCCAGACCGAACAGGAGACCGGCAACATCGTCAGCGATATTCTCTATGTAGATACCGCCAACATGGCCCCCTACATCAACGGCGGCTGGATGGAAGACATCTGCCTTTTTTCTAAAGATACATTCCAGGGTTAACGAGTAATTGAAAAAATCACATTTTCGTGATATACTATGGAGCAGTAAAAAGTCGAAGCGAGGAGGACAATATGGCTGTCACATATAAAAAGCTGTTTCATCTGCTGATTGACCGTGGAATCTCTCCTTCGGAGCTAACAGAACAGGCAGGATTCAGTGCAAATATCTTAACTCGGTTGAGGCGTGATCAATATGTGTCTTTAGATAGCATCGAAAAAATTTGTCTGGCGTTGAACTGCAAAGTTGATGATATTCTGGAATTTGTTCAGGATGAAAAATCATATTAAGTTGAATATGGAGGAATAATATGGAACTAACCGAAGTTATTTTCAATGAAGATGGCGATATTATTGATTCTTTATCGGGGAAAATCTTGAAGGACACACCAGAAGAAAGAGTGCGCCAGCGCTTTATCAGTA
>DXBO01000043.1 GCA_019116485.1 Candidatus Gemmiger excrementavium | reverse complement strand
TGACCAGAATGGTGAGGATGCCACGCTTTCCGGCTTTTTGGAGGAAGTGGCCCTGATCTCGGACCTGGACAGCTACGACCAGGATGCCGACAGTGTTACCATGATGACCATCCACTCCGCC
The DNA here is from genome assembly GCA_019116485.1 of Candidatus Gemmiger excrementavium. Taxonomy (GTDB): domain Bacteria; phylum Bacillota; class Clostridia; order Oscillospirales; family Ruminococcaceae; genus Gemmiger; species Gemmiger excrementavium. The sequence continues at coordinate 3,835 of DXBO01000043.1, read as the reverse complement.
AAGGGTCTGGAATTCCCTTATGTGTTTGTGGTAGGTATGGAGGACGGCATCTTTCCCGGAGATATGGCGCGGTACAGGGAAGAGGATATGGAAGAAGAACGCCGCCTTTGCTATGTGGCTATCACCCGGGCCAAAAAGGAGCTATACCTTTCCACCTCCCGCAGCCGGCTGATCTTCGGCCAGACCCGGCGCAATCCGCCCTCCTGTTTCCTCAGCGAGATCGAACCTGGATTGTTGGACGAGACCCAGAGCCCCGAGCTGGCCTACAGTGCGGGCGGTTTCGGTGCGGGGTACGGCAGTTACAGTACCTCGGTGCCTGGCGGGCGCAGTGGGTATTCCGGCGCTTCCCGTGGGTATCTGAACAGTGACTACAACGCCCGCCCCAGGGGAGGGTTCGGTGCCGGGTACAGCAGCGGCTTTGCCAGTGGTGGGCACGAAAGCCCCTACAGCAGCGGTGGGCGGCATACCGTGTCCGGCGGCGGTTTTGGCGCTGGGTACGGCAGCAGCCGCACCCCGGCAGCCCCGGCAGGGGCCGGCACTTCCACGCTGGCCGGCATGCAGAACACAGCTCCGGCCAAAAAGCAGGTCGCGCAGTTTGCGCCGGGGGATCTGGTGGAACACCGGGTGTTTGGCCGGGGCAAGGTACTCAAGGCTACGCCCATCGCTGGGGATTGTATCGTAGAGATTCAGTTTGACCGCGTGGGTGTCAAAAAGACCATGGCCAACTATGCGCCGCTGAAAAAAATCACTGAGTAAAGAAAGGGAGGAAATCTCCATGCTGGTGCAGCTGATCGCCCATACCAACGACCCCGAAAAAACGGTGGCCGCCGCCGCCAAACTCTGCTATTCTGACGCACACATCGAAACGCTGCTGGAAGGCCTGACCCCCGACAAGACAGCGGCCTTTTTACAGAAGCTGGCCGACGTGGGCCATGCCAGCCCCATTGAGCACGCCAGCTTTACCTTTGGTATTGAAGGGGTGTCCCGCACCTTCCTGGCCCAGGTCACCCGGCATCGTATCGGCAGCTTCAGCGTACAGAGTCAGCGCTATGTCCGGCTGGAAGATTTTCGTTATGTGATCCCGCCGGAGATCGAGGCTATCCCTGAGGCAAAGGCAAAATTTATTGATGCCATGAATACCGATGCCCAGAAATATCTGGACCTGGTGCAAACGCTGGAGGACGCCCACACCGCGCGCCTGGTGGCCCAGGGACTGACGGAAAAAGCTGCCCGGGCCAAGGCTGCCAAGCAAGCCAATGAGGATGCCCGCTTTGTGCTGCCCAACGCCTGTGAGACCAAAATGGTCATGACCATGAATTGCCGCAGCCTGCAGAACTTTTTCAACCTGCGCTGCTGCAACCGTGCCCAGTGGGAGATTCGCGCCGTAGCCGACGAAATGCTGCGGCTGGTGCTGCCCCTGGCACCCCATATTTTTGCGGCGGCGGGCCCCCGCTGCCTGACCGGTCCCTGCCCTGAAGGACGCATGTGCTGTGGCCAGATGGAACAGGTGCGCCGCAAATACGCCCAGCTGAAAGAGGAGGCGACCAACTGTGGGTAAGCTGATTATTTTTGAAGGTCTGGACGGTTCCGGCAAAGGTACGCAAGCGGCGCTTACCGCGCAAAAACTGAGGGAACAGGGAATTGACCTGCGCCAGATCACCTTCCCGAATTACGAGAGTGAGTCCTCGGCTCTGGTACGCATGTATCTGTCGGGCCAATTCGGAGAAAGACCTGACGATGTGAACGCTTATGCGGCTTCCAGCTTTTATGCGGTGGACCGCTTTGCCAGTTACAAGACCGACTGGGGGGGATTTTACCGCGCGGGCGGGGTGATCCTGTCAGACAGGTACACCACCTCCAACGCGGTACACCAGTGTTCCAAGCTGCCGTCCATGCACTGGGATGGTTTTCTCAACTGGCTGTTTGATTTTGAGTACAAAAAAATCGGTATCCCGGCGCCGGACGGCGTGCTTTACCTGGCAGTGGACCCGGAGGTGTCCCAGCGCTTGCTGGAGGACCGGTACCATGGTGACGAGAGCAAAAAGGATATCCAGGAAAAAGACCGGGAGTATATGGCGCGCAGTCGCGCGGCGGCGGAATACTGCGCCAAAACACTGGGCTGGCACCGCATTGAATGCACCTGCGCGGCCCCTGAGGGAAAAGCCATGCGCCCGGTGGAGGACATCAATGCCGAAATACTTGCGAAAATCCAGGAAATCTTGTAAAATGGACCTTGCCGGAAAGGAGGTCTGCCTATGCTGCGCACGGTAAGCGCCGCGGACCTGAACGCACTGATAGAGCTGCGCTGTATCCGGTACGGGACTGCGAAGGACGATGCTGCCGGGTGGCTGCAGAATGTGGCCGGGCTGGACAACGTGCTGGTGGTGGAGCGTCCTGATGGGACCCCGGCCGCCATGCTGGCGGCGGTGCCGGTGCGATACCGTCACCGTCAGGGGGTCTGGTTTTGCGGGGCGGCGGCCGGGGCGGAAGTTCCCCGGGAAATGCTGCTGACTCGGTTGCTGACAGGGTGTTTGCGGGCTTTTGCTGCCAAAGGCTATGATTTCGCAGTCTTTGCACCGGAAACCGAAGAGGAAACGCAGGCCCTGGAAAAGGCGGGCTTCAAAAGTCTGCTGCCTTTGCGGCTTTTACAGCGGCCCATCCAGCCAGACCTGTTGGCTACCGCAGAGTTCGACAGTCTGACGGTCCGGCGTCTGCTGGAGATGCGCCGCCATTGCCAGCCGGGATGTGTTGATCTGCCGGAGAGCGCTATGAACGAGATCATCACCCAGCTGTATCGCCGGGGGTTGACCGTGGTGTCGGACCGGCGGGGCTATGGACTGTTTTACACCAAAGGAGATACACTGCAGTTTCTGGAACTGCAGGCGGACAATGACCACTGCGCGGACCGGCTGCTGCAGGCCGCACGGGAAAAAACCGGCGCACACTATGCGCGGATTGTACTGGCGGAAAACCAGCCCCTGTACCCGGGGGCGGGGCGCCGCTGCGGTTATGGGATGATCGCCTTTTTGCGGGGCGAATTCCCTACCGGGGATATGTATTTCAGAATGCTGCTTTGAACAGGCGGCCAGAATGGCGGTACAGTATGCCGCGGCAAGAAAAAGGAGTACTTCATGAGGATCAATCGAAGCAACAGTGAACCCGGCAGCCAGCAGACTGCGCCGCAGGCCCGGCAGGCTGCGCCCAAACCGCAGCAGACCGCGCCACAGGCAGCGCCCAAAGCCAAGGTGCCCCCCAAACCTGCCCCCCAGCCCAAGCGCAAAGCCTACGATGCGGAACTGGATGATGACTACGAAGAAGAACCCCGCCGCAAGCGCCGGTTTCCTTTTGGGTGCCTGATCCTGCTGGTGATTTTGGCTGCGGTGGGATTTGGCGCTTATAAGGTCATGCAGTTTTACAGTGAAATCGACGGTCAGGGCAACCTGGGGCCTGAACAGACCATTACCATTGAACAGGGATCTTCGGTGGCGGGCATTGCCGCCCAGCTCAAGGAAGCGGGCGTCATCCAGTATGATTGGCTTTTCAAAGAGTATGTGAAGTACAGCGGCAAGGCCGGCGGTATTCAGTACGGTGATTTTACCCTGCGTTCCGGCATGGATTACAATGAGATCATCAATGTCATCTCTCAGGAAACCCGCCGTCCTACCGCCAACATCACCATCCCTGAAGGCACCACGGCGGTAGGCGTGGCCCAGATTTTTGTGGACAACGGCTTGGTAGACAGCGTGGATACCTTCCTGGCTTGTGCCAACGGCACCGACGGTTCGGATTTCAGCCAGTACAGCTTCTGGAATGAAATCCCTGACAATGGCCGTCT
>DXBO01000042.1 GCA_019116485.1 Candidatus Gemmiger excrementavium | reverse complement strand
CGAGCGAAGCGAGAAGAGATCAACAACTTTACTATTGTCAAGAAAGTTGATCTTAGATAAACAGCGCCCGTTTACGGGCTGTGGGGCAAGTGATGCGAGTGGCAGATTTTTCAGTGCCTCTTGAGAGGCTTGCCGGTACGATGCCCTTCTAGGGCTTACACAAACCCCCGGCTTAGCCGGGGGTTATGACTAAGGGAGACGGGGCTTAAATCTGATATCTGCCGGGATGTGGGCAGGCCGGGCCGCCCCCTGCATCCTGCCGGATGCCGTGAAAAATTGTACCACTCCACTTAAAAATTTTCCCCCTTGACGGGCGCGGCGTTTCGTGTTATGGTAGGGACAATATCGGTCTGGATAAGTGGTGGAGTCTGTCATAGAGCTTCCAACAACGTTGGTCGTCTCTATTTATCCGGCTGCAGAGCGGGGCGGCGGCATGCCCCGCCGGGCAGGACAGGGCTTCCGTACAGACGGGAAGGCCTGTATTTTTTTGCCTGCTTTTTGCCGCAGAGGGAACGATATGAAGCAAATCATACACTATCTTAGAAAGCAGCCCCCTGCCCGCATCATCGCGCTGGGCTTTGCCCTGGTGATCCTGCTGGGGGCGGTCCTGCTCATGCTGCCGGTTTCGGCCCGGCCCGGCGTGCAGGTCCGCTGGATCGACGCGCTGTTCACTTCCACCAGCGCGGTCTGCGTTACCGGCCTTATTGCGGTGGACAGCGCCGACACCTTCACCCCCTTCGGTCAGGCGGTGCTGCTGGGGCTGATCCAGGTGGGCGGCCTGGGCGTCACTTCCATCGGCATGGGGCTGGCGCTGGCCGCCGGACGGCGCATCAGCCTCAAGGGCCGCTCCCTGGTGCGGGAGGCCCTCAACGTGGACAGCTTCGGCGGCATGATCCGCCTGGTGCGGGCGGTCTTTTTCATGACGCTCTGCTTCGAGGTGGGCGGCATCGTGCTCAGCTTTCCGGTGTTCGTGCAGGACTATCCGCCGCTGCATGCCCTGTGGGTCAGTACCTTCCATACGGTGGCGGCCTTCAACAACTCGGGGTTCGACATCCTGGGCGGGCTGCGCAACCTGATCCCTTACCATGACAACGTATGGCTCAATCTGGTCACCTGCGGCCTTATCATCTTCGGCGGCATTGGCTTTTTGGTCATGTTGGATGTTGTCAAATGCAGGTTCCGCTTCCGCAAGCTGAATTTGCATTCCAAGGTGGTCATCACCACCTCGGCGGTGCTGCTGGCCGCCGGCACGGTGCTGCTGCAGCTCACCGACGGCATCGGCTGGCTGGCGGCGTTTTTCCACAGCGTGTCGGCCCGTACCGCGGGATTCTCCACCCTGCCTATGGGCGATCTCAGCGACGCGGGGCTGTTTGTGCTCACCGTGCTGATGTTCATCGGTGCTTCGCCGGGGTCCACGGGCGGCGGTATCAAGACCACCACCTTCTTTGTGCTGCTGCAGGAGGTGCGCTGCATCTTCTCCAAGCGGCGGCCGGGGGCGTTCCATCGCCGCCTGCCCGACGGTTCCATGAGCAAGGCCGCCACCATCGCCCTGCTGGGCATGCTGGTGGTGTGTACCGGCACCTTCCTGCTCTGTGTGCTGGAACCCGCCACCCCCTTTATCAACCTGCTGTTTGAAGATGTCTCCGCTTTCGGCACGGTGGGGCTTTCCACCGGCATCACGCCCGCCTTGCGGGACCCCTCCAAGCTGGTGCTGATCCTGACCATGTACACCGGCCGTGTGGGCGCGTTCACCCTGCTTTCCATCTGGGTGGAACGCCCCGAACCGGTGGCCCGCTATACCGAGGAAGCCATTACCATCGGCTGACCCGGACTCCTTAAATTTTTGAAAGGTGTATCACTATGAAAAAACATGATCCTTCCACCATGTTCGGCGTTATCGGCCTGGGCCGGTTCGGCGCCGCCCTGGTCAAGACCCTGGCCGAAGCCGGCAAGGATGTCATCGCCATCGACAAGGATGAGGAGCGGGTGCGCGAGGTGCGTGCCTACACCGACTATGCCTTCGTGGTGGATAACCTGACCGAGACCGCCCTGAAAGAGACCGGCATGCAGAACTGCGCCACCGTCACCGTCTGCATCGGTGAGCAGGTGGACATGAGCATCCTGACCACCATGATGGTCATCAAGCTGGGGGTGCCCAACGTCATCGCCAAGGCCACCAGCGCCATGCATGGCGAGGTACTCAAGCGTATGGGTGCCACGGTGGTCTACCCCGAGGCCGACATGGCGGTGCGCATTGGCCGCCGGCTGATTTTGGGCAACCTGCTGGACTACATCGCCCTGGGCGACGGTGTGGAGGTGCGGCGCATCTCGGTGGGGCCCCGGGTAGCGGGCCGCAGCATCCACGAACTGGATGTGCGCCGGGTCTATGGCATCAACATCATCGCCGTGGAGCGGGATGGCCGTACCGATGTGGAATTTACCGCCGATTACCGCTTTGCCGAGGGCGACACCGTTACGGTCATCGGCAAGGTGGAAAAGATCGACGGGTTTGAGGGCGATATGCAGGAATAAGCGGGCCATCGCACGGATTTTGCGCTGCTTTGGCTTGCATTCCCCGGGAAAATGCCGTACAATAAAAGCAACGATACAGCGGCCCCGGTGTGGGGACCGCGATCCAACAGGAGGTGCTTTATGGAACACGGCAACCCCATTCTGATCGGCAACGACAGCCCCCAGAAATTCATCACCATCGGCGAAGTCATGCTGCGCCTGACCCCGCCCAACTACGAGAAAATCCGCATGGCCTCCAATTTTGAGGCCAGCTACGGCGGCAGCGAGGCCAATATTGCCCTGGCACTGGCCAACCTGGGGGTGGATTCCACCTTTTTCAGCGTGGTGCCCAACAACTCCCTGGGCAAAAGCGCGGTGCGGTGGCTGCGCTCCAACGACGTGCACTGCACGCCCATGATCCTTTCCACCGAGGCCGAGACCCCCAGCCATCGCCTGGGTACTTACTATCTGGAGACCGGCTACGGCATCCGGCCCAGCAAGGTCATCTATGACCGCAAGCACAGCGCCCTGACCGAGTACGACCTGAGCAAGGTGGACCTGGACGCTTTGTTTGACGGGTTCGACTGGCTGCATCTGTCCGGCATCACCCCGGCGCTGAACCAGAACTGCGCCGATTTCATCCTGCGCTGCCTCAAGACCGCCAAAGAGAAGGGCCTTACGGTCAGTTTTGACGGCAACTTCCGCAGCCGGCTGTGGACCTGGAAACAGGCCCGGGATTACTGCACCCTCTGCCTGCCCTATGTGGATGTGCTGTTCGGCATTGAGCCCTACCACCTGTGGAAAGACGAGGAAGACCACAGCAAAGGCGACTGGAAGGACGGTGTGCCCCTGCAGCCCAGCTATGAGCAGCAGGACGAGATTTTCCAGCGCTTCATCGACAGATACCCCAACATCCGGTGCATTGGCCGTCATGTGCGGTATGTGCATTCCGGCAGCGAGAACAGCCTCAAGGCTTTCATGTGGTACGAGGGCCATACCTTTGAAAGTAAACTCTATACCTTTAATATCCTGGACCGGGTGGGCGGCGGCGACGCTTTCGCCAGCGGCCTGATCTACGCCATGATGCACCATTACCGCCCCATGGATATGATCAATTTTGCGGTGGCGTCCAGCGCCATCAAGCACACCATCCACGGCGACGCCAACATCACCGACGACGTGGAGAGCATCCGCAACCTGATGAACATGAACTACGATATCAAACGCTGAACCCTGTTTCTTCCGCGGGCCGTACCAGGACTGTACCGATACGGCCCGCGGTGTTTTTTTGCAAACACCTTGTGCACCGGCGGTAAATGCGGTATAATACTTTTATATGTCGCATATCATCACAACCCCACGGAGGTTTATCCATATGAAACGTACCCGCATTATCCCGGCGCTGGCCTTGTGTATGGTCCTGGCGCTGACCCTGACCGCCTGTTCCCCCAAAGAGGTGCTCAAGGATGTCATTCTCAAAACCGTTACCGCGCTGGGCTTTATCGAGGAGGGCTCCGGCGAGGAAGAGGAATCCACCGAGGTGCTGGCCACCGCCGGCGGCGATGTGACTTTCCCCGAGGGGATGGACACTTCCGCGGCACGTCTGGTCACCCAGGTGGAGGGGGACACCATGTATGTCTCCTTCAGCGGCATCGCCAACCGGGATACCGAATATTTTGTGGCGGGCAGCGACAGCGTAACCGTCACCGGCTATGCCACCACCGAATCTACCAATGAAAATTTCCAGACCTTCAAGGTGGCGCTGTGGGAATTGTCCGACGACAAAACCACTACCAGCTATGTGATAGGCTCCACTGTCTACTACACCACCGACGGCAGCTGCTACAACTACACCATTTCCGGCCTGACCCCCGGCAAACAATACAAGATCAACATCAGCTATGACTCCAGTGTCTTTTATGTCACCGGCGGGCTCAAGGTCCAGGGCCTGGGCAGCGAGGAACTGACCAGCGTGGACAACAGCGCTGACGCCTGAGCAACTGAATTTTATGCCGGAACCGCCCGTATCGTCCCCGCCGGACGGTGCGGGCGGTTTGCAGTCCGGCCCAAAAGGAGCGGAAATACCAAGTGATACACAACAAACAATTGCGCAACACCCTGCTGCTGGTTTTTGCGGCGCTGATCTGGGGCACCGCCTTTGTGGCCCAAAGCGTAGGCAGCGGTTACATGGGTCCCTACACCTTTCTGGCCGGGCGCAGCTGGCTGGCCTGTGCCTTTCTGCTGGGGCTGATGGCGGTGCGCCGGGGCCTGCAGCACAAAAACGGCGTGCGGCTGCCTTTCTGGCTGCATGGCAAGACCCTGGCCCTGGGCGGTGCGCTGTGCGGCACCGCGCTGTTCGCGGCGTCCGCTGCCCAGCAGATGGGCATAGGCACCACCAGTACCGCCAAAGCAGGGTTTATGACGGCCCTGTATGTGGTGCTGGTGCCGGTGTGCGGCATCTTCCTGGGCAGCCGCCCGGGGGCCAAACTGTGGGCCTGTGTGGTAGCCAGCGTGGCCGGGCTGTATCTGCTGTGTCTGGCCGGGCGGGACAGTTTTTCCCTTACGGGCGGCGAATGGCAGCTGTTGGTCTGCGCCTTTTTGTTCACGCTGCAGATTTTGCTGGTCAACCATTTCAGCCCCCGGCTGGATGGCATTCAACTCAGCTTCGTGCAGTTTTTCACGGTATCGGTGCTGTCCACCGTGTTCATGTTTGTCTTTGAGCAGCCCACCCCCGCCCAGTTTGCCGGGGCTGCGGTGTCGGTGCTGTATTGCGGCGTTATGTCCAGCGGCGTGGCTTACACATTGCAGATCGTGGGCCAGAAACAACTGGACCCCACCATCGCCAGCCTGGCCATGTGCCTGGAAAGTGTGTTCAGCGCCCTGGCAGGGTGGCTGATCCTGGGCCAGACACTGACCCCGCCGGAACTGGCAGGCTGTGCGCTGATGTTTGGCGCCATTGTGGTCAGCCAGCTGCCCGAGAAGCGCCGCTGACCGTTTTTTACAGGGCAGACTTTGTCTGCGGACAGGAGGGATGTTCATGCAGGACCTGCGTCTGATCTTCGGCTACGGCAAACCCTACCGACGGGACCTTTTGGCCGCCGTAGGGCTGATCTTTCTGGAATGCGGCTTTGAGATGGTCATCCCGGTACTCATGACCACCCTCATCGACGAGGGGGTGCCCGCCCGCGATATGGGCATCATGATGCGCCAGGGCGGGCTGATGGCGCTGTGTGCCCTCATGTCGCTGGTCACCGGGCTGCTCTATGCCCGGTATGCCGCCCGCTACGCCAACGGCTTCGCGGCGGAACTGCGCCTGGCCGAATACGCCGCCGTGCAGCGGTTCGACTTTGCCAACCTGGACCATTTCTCCAACGCCTCCCTGGTCACCCGTATGACCACCGACGCCACCGTGCTGCTCAACGCCGTCAATACCGGCCTGAGGCCGCTGGTGCGCAGCCCCCTGATGCTGACCATGGGCCTGGCCATGGCCTTTGTGCTCAGTCCCCGGCTCACCGTGGTGTTCCTTGTCACGGCGCCGGTGCTGGCCGTGCTGCTGGCCCTCATCGTCAGCCGGGTGGCCCCCCTCTATGGCCGCCAGCAGCAGGCGGTGGACCATCTGAACAGCCGTATTCAGGAATCCCTCACCGCCATCCGGGCCGTCAAGGCCTTTGTGCGGGGCGACTGGGAAAATGAACAGTTTGAGGCCGTCAACGACGAGCTCAGCGCCGCCTCTACCGATACCTTCCGCCATGCGGTCCTCAACACGCCGTCTTTCCAGGCGGTCATGTACACGGCCATCCTGTGCATCATGTGGTTCGGCGGCGGGTTCATTCTGCAGGGCACCATGACGGTGGGCCAGCTCACCGGTTTTCTCAGCTATGTGCTGCAGGTACTCAATTCGGTGATGATGTTCTCCGGCGTCTTTTTGCAGATGACCCGTTCCCTGGCCAGCGCCCGCCGCATCCGGGAGGTGCTGACCGAGCAGCCCGACCTGGCCAACGCCGCCCACCCGGTCACCGACATTGCGGACGGTGCCATCGACTTTGAACACGTCAGTTTCAAATACCACGCCGGGGCCGAGAAAAATGCCCTGTCGGACATCACGCTGCATATCCCGGCGGGGGCCACGGTAGGGATCATCGGCGGAACCGGTTCCGCCAAGACCACGCTGGTGCAGCTGATCCCCCGGCTGTATGACGCCACCACGGGCACCGTCCGGGTGGGGGGCCGCGACGTGCGAGACTACGACCTGGCTGCCCTGCGGGACGCGGTGGGCATTGTGCTGCAGAAAAACCTGCTGTTTTCCGGCACCATCCGGGAAAATCTGCTGTGGGGCGACCCCACGGCTACCGATGACCAGCTGTGGGCCGCCTGCCGGGCCGCCCGGGCCGACGAATTTTTGCAGAACATGCCCCAGGGCCTGGACACCGATATGGGCCAGGGCGGCGTCAATGTGTCGGGCGGGCAAAAACAGCGGCTGTGCATCGCCCGCACGCTGCTCAAGCATCCCAAGGTGCTGATTTTTGACGACTCCACCAGCGCCGTGGACACCGCCACCGAGTCCGGCATCCGCCATGCGCTGGCCCAGCTTACCGATGTGACCAAACTTATCATCGCCCAGCGCATCTCCTCGGTGCAGAGCGCCGATCTCATCGTTATTCTGGAGGACGGCCGCCTCCACGCGGTGGGCACCCATGCCCAACTGCTGGCAGAGGACCCCATCTACCAGGAGATCTACCACTCCCAGCGGAAAGGGGGCGACGAAGCATGATGCGTGTTACCGGCGGAAAACGCCCCCAGAATCTGGGCCTTACCCTCAGCCGTCTGGGGGTCTACCTGGGGCGGCACGGCTTCATTCTTACCCTGGTGGCGGTGCTGGCTTCGGTCAGTGCCATTGCCTCACTGCTGGGCACTTATATGATCCGCCCGGTGGTCAACGGCCTGCTGGAAAACGGCAGCCCGGCCACCCTGGCCCGGGGCGTGGGCTTCACGGCGTGTATCTATGTGGTGGGCGCACTGTCCACCCTGGCCTACACCCAGCTCATGGTCCGTGCTGCCCAAAAAGTCCTGCGGGAGATACGGCGGGACCTGTTTGCTCATCTGCAGAAGCTGCCGCTGCGCTTTTTCGACACCCAGCGCAAGGGTGACCTGATGAGCCTGTTCACCAACGATGTGGACACCGTGTCGGACGCGCTGAACAACAGCTTTGCCCTGGTCATCCAGACTTTTATCCAGGTAGTGGGCACCCTGATTTTGCTGTTTGTGCTCAACTGGCAGCTGTCGCTGCTTATTGTGGTGGGCTATGCAGCCATGTTCTGGTATATCAATTTCAGCACCCGGCACAGCCGGGCTTACTATGCCCGCCAGCAGCAAAGCCTGGGTGAGCTGGACGCCTATGTGGAGGAAATGACGGCGGGCCAGAAGGTCATCAAGGTCTTCAACCACCAGGCCGCCGACCTGGCCGGTTTTGCCGCCCGCAATGAGAAGCTGCGCCGGGCCGGCACCGGTGCCCAGAGCTACGCCGCCACCATGATCCCGGCGGTGGTCAGCATCGGATATATCAATTACGCAGTCATCGCGGTATTGGGCGGTCTTATGGTCATGCACGGCCACACCGACCTGGGCAGCCTGGCCAGCTATCTGGTGTTTGTGCGCCAGACTACCATGCCCATCAACCAGTTCACCCAGCAGGGCAACTTTCTGTTGGCGGCCCTGGCAGGCGCCGAGCGCATCTTTGCCGCCATGGACGAGGAGCCCGAAGTGGACGAGGGCACGCTGGACCTGGTGACGGTGCGGCAGGCGCCGGACGGGACCCTGACCGCCTGCGCCGACGGTGAGACCACCGGACGCTGGGCCTGGTGTGACCGCGCCCGCCCCGGCGTGCCGTTTGTGCCGCTGGAGGGAGACGTGCGCTTCCACAACGTCAGCTTCGGTTACCGGCCTGACCGGCTGATTCTGCAGGACCTTTCGCTGTACGCCAGGCCCGGCCAGAAGATCGCCTTTGTGGGCTCCACCGGCGCGGGCAAAACGACGATCACCAACCTCATCAACCGATTCTACGATGTGACGGCCGGGTCCATCACCTACGACGGCATCGACGTGCGGCTCATCCGCAAGGACGCTTTGCGCCGCAGCCTGGGGGTGGTGCTGCAGGACACCCACCTGTTCACGGGCACCGTGGCGGACAACATCCGCTTCGGCAAGCTGGACGCCACACAGCAGGAGGTAGAAGAAGCGGCCAGAATCGCCAACGCCGATTCCTTCATCCGCCGTCTGCCCCAGGGCTATGAAACGATGGTCACTGCCGACGGCGCCAATCTGAGCCAGGGCCAGCGTCAGCTGCTGGCCATCGCCCGGGCGGCGGTGGCGGACCCGCCGGTACTGATTTTGGACGAAGCGACCTCCAGCATCGACACCCGCACCGAGGCCCTGATCGAAAAGGGCATGGACCGCCTGATGGAAGGCCGCACAGTGTTCGTCATCGCCCACCGCCTGTCCACCGTGCGCAATGCCGACGCCATCATCGTGCTGGAGCATGGGCGCATCATCGAGCGCGGCACCCACGCCGAGCTGCTGGCCCAGAAAGGCGAGTACTACCAGCTGTACAACGGCATGTTTGAACTGTCCTGAAGGTTTGGGTCCGGGCCCGGACCTAAACCTGAACCAATAAGATGCAAAGTTTTTTTGCAGCAACCCCTTGACAGGCACCCCGCCTTGTGCTATTATAATCTAGCACCCCAACGCGGGTGCCTGAATATCGCGGGGTAGAGCAGATGGTAGCTCGTCGGGCTCATAACCCGGAGGTCGCAGGTTCAAGTCCTGTCCCCGCAACCACAAAAAGAGTGTTGAAACGCAAAGTTTCAACGCTCTTTTCTTTTTGTCTGGTTGTAAAAATGCGAGTTTGTCCGTGGGGTGTCCGTTGGGAGGTATATGGTATATGTAGGTGGTCTTTTGTTTGCCTATAAACATAGGAAGTGATATGATTGGATCATTAGATTGAAATATTATTTTTCCTTTTTGTGGCATAGCGGCGTTAATTGATGCCGTAAGAAAGGATAATAAAATGGAAGATTTCGAGTACAACGGATTGGACAAGGCTGGCGATAAGTATATAAGTCTTTCCTATAATATGGACCCAAAATGGAAGATTCCGGAAGGGAAAATTGCTTATATTTTAGAGCCTAGAACGCTTACTGAAGACAGAAGGAGTGGTGTGCTTCTTAAAAAAATGCGCATTCCAGAATTGTTTGATTTTGTATCAGAGTCCGTATATAGGAAGACGATTTCGATTTTGGATTCTATTCATAGTGCGTCTGTCCTTACACAGAATTATATTGATGCAACTTGCAAAGCTTATGAATTTGGAATAAAAAGAAAT
>DXBO01000041.1 GCA_019116485.1 Candidatus Gemmiger excrementavium | reverse complement strand
AAGATGAACAACGTGCGAAATGGTACGCCGTACTCCTAAGGGCTAGTTGAGGGTTCGATTCCCCCAGGGGGTGCCAATGTGTAGCGCCGCAGGCCACAAAGCAGTGGCTTGCGGCGATTTTGTTGCCGGGGCGGTTTGTACTGCGGCAGATTGTGCCGCAGGGCAGGGAAGGGCGGGCAGCGAAACTTTTCTTGCGAAACATCAAAAAATACTTGCGCAGCAGCCGTGTGTGTGCTATACTATAATCTGCGTGAGAATGTAAAAGGAGTGCTATTCAATGAACTGGTATGATATCGCTCTCGGCGTTGTTCTGATCGCTGTGTCTCTGTTTATCATCGTGTTTACCCTTGGCCAGGAACAGAAGGGTCAGGGCCTGTCCGCTGCGATCACCGGCCAGAGCGCTGGTATGGAAGCCGGGCGGGAACGCGGTGTGGACGCCAAGCTCGCCAAGCTGACCAGAATCTGCGGCGTGGTGTTTTTCGTCGTGGCGCTGGTTGTCTGCGTGCTCAGCGCCCGTCTGTGATTTGACACACGGCAAGCAACACAAAACAAAAGGGCCCGCCAAGCGCATTGGGATGGAATGTCCGCGCCCCGGCGGGTCGTTTTTTGTGGGAAAGTGGCGGGGGAGCGTCCCCTGCAAGGGAAGGGCTTCATTGGATGATGAAGCGACGTAAATGAAGGAGTAAAACATGACACCCTTACAGAAAAGTATTTTATCGGCGGTCAAGCGTCGCCCCATGACGCTGCGCGAACTGCAGAACAACCTGCAGGTGGACAATTCCCGCCTGCGCACCACCGTGTCGGCTATGGTGGCTACCGGCGAACTTTCGCTGCGCAACGGTGCCTATGTGCCGGGCTTTGCCACCTATGAGAACCAGGCCGATCCCGACACCATCCCCTGCACACTGGTCAAGCTGGCGGCGCGTTTTGGCTTTGCCAGCCGGGATGACGGCCAGGGCGATATCTTTATCCCGGGCCGGGCACTGCACGGCGCCATGCCCCAGGACAAAATCAACATCAAGCTGTTTGACCGTCCCCGGATGGAGGGGTCATCGGAGGGCGAAGTGGTGGAAGTCACTGTGCCCAACAACCGTTTTGCCGGCACGGTCTGTCTGTCGGATGATGGCCGCTTCGCAGTGGAACCGGATGGCTGCCGCGATGTGAAATTTCTGCTGGCCAAGCAGGGCAGCGAGGGCGTACAGCTGGGCGATAAGGTGGGCTTTCTGATTACCCACCGCGGCCCGCGGCACAGCGACCATCGTGCGGCTGTGGTGGAAAAGTTCGGCTCTTCCGACCGTGCTTCGGAGTGTGCCAAGGCCATCCTGTATGGCCGCAACGTGCGCCAGGAATTCCCCCCTGAAGTGTTGGAGGAAGCTGCCGCCTATGACAACGCGGTCATTGATCCTACCGAGGCTGCCCGCCGTATGGACCTGCGCGGCATCCCCATTTTTACCATCGACTCCGCCGAAACCAAGGATATCGACGACGCCATCAGCCTGCAGAAGCTGGAGGATGGCGGCTACGAATTGGGCGTTCACATTGCCGACGTAAGCCATTATGTGCGGCCTGCCTCTGCCCTGGACAATGAAGCCCTGGAGCGGGCCACCAGCATTTATTATGCCGACAAGGTCATCCCCATGCTGCCCACCCAGTTGTCCAATGGCATCTGCTCCCTGAATCCTGCCGAGGATAGACTGGCTTTCTCCTGCTTGATGCGGCTCGACGGTCAGGGCAACATCCACGGTTACCACTTTGTCAAGACACTCATCCGCAGCCGGGTCAAGGGCGTCTATAAAGAAATCAACGCCTTGCTGGAGCCGGCAGAAGGGGAGGACCTGACCGCGCTGCGGGAAAAATATGCTGAGGTGCTGGATCAGCTGCCGCTCATGGATGAACTGTACCGCAAGCGGGTGGAACTGCGCAAGCAGCGTGGCGGAATGGAGATTGAATCCGACGAGGCCAAACTTATTATGGATGAGGAAGGCCGCTGTGTGGATATTGTCAAGCGTGGCCGGGGCACCTCGGAATGCATGATCGAGGAATTTATGCTGCTGGCAAACCAGTGCGCGGCCAACGCGGGCCGCACCAACAAGGTGCCCTTTGTTTACCGCGTGCACGAGGCTCCCGACGCCGAGAAGATGGAAAAACTTTCGGCTACGCTGCTGGCCTGCGGCCTTAACGCCAAATTCAAGAACCCTATCCCCACTCAGCTGGAACTGGCGGCGCTGCTGGACGAAACCCGGGGACAGCCCATTCAGACTCCGGTACACACCGGCATTCTGCGCAGTATGCAGAAAGCCCGGTACGATACCCAGCCCCTGGGGCACTACGGCCTGGTGCTGGCAGATTACGCCCACTTTACCAGCCCGATCCGCCGTTATCCCGACCTTGCCATCCACCGCATTCTCAGCGATATGCTGCTGGGAACACCCGCGGCCCGCATGGTAAAGGATTACAAGGAATTTGCCCAGCACGCCAGCGAACAGTCCAGCAAGAAGGAAGTGGACGCTGTGCGCATTGAGCGCGATGTGGAGGACCTGTACAAAGCAGAGTATATGCACAACCACCTGGGCGAGGTATACACCGGCACGGTGGCGGGCATCACCCCCCGGGGCGTCTTTGTGGAACTGGACAATACCGTGGAAGGTTTTGTCCCGGCGGCACAGCTTTGCAAGGGGGAACCCCAGGTGGTGGACGGTGTCAGCATGTTGGACCCGCTGACTGGCCGCAGCTGGATGCTGGGAACCTCCATGAAGATTCGTGTGGCGGGGGCAGATGTGGCCCTGGGGCGTATCGACTTCGAGTTCATGACCGAGTGAGGCTTACCTTATAATATAATAGGGGAGAGCGGCTGAACGGCCGCCGTACAGATCGTGCCCGCCGGGGAAAAGAATCCCGGCGGGCACGGTTTTTGGGTGCGGACAAACAAATAAAAAAGCACCCGATACATCGGGTGCTTTTCTATGGCGGAAAGAGAGGGATTCGAACTTTATTGAATTTCCGGCAAAATGTTAAAAATCAAGCGCCTGCGGCTTCTGTACGGCCTTCGAAATACTTGTCCAGGATGTCCTTTGCGGCGGCGACGTTGGACTGTTTGGCCTCCGCATACCAGCGCTTGGTAGTCATAATGTCGGCATGGCCCATCAGGGACTTTGCGACGGTTTCCGGGATGCCGCACTCCACCAGGACCGACGCATACTCATGCCGCAGTTGGTGGGCCGTGAAGGTGGCGGCCATGATCTTCTTTTCAAGAGGCTTGCCGTCCTTGCTGGTCTTGCCGGTGGCGCGGCGGCGGCCGGTGTCGTAGACGCACCCCAGGGCGGTGCAGTATCGCAGCCAGGCGGCCTCATACTTGGACTTTGTGAGAGGCTCCGCGCCGCCAAAGAGGTAGTCGGTGGGCTTTAGGTCCTGCAGCCGCGCCTCCAGCAGCGGCTTGAGTGGGGCCAGGACGGGCACGACCCGCACGGCGTTTTCTGTCTTGGGGGCCTCGATCACGGGGGCGTTGGAGTGCCACACGACCGCCTTGCTGACGCTGATCTCGTCGCCCTGGATGTCCTGCTTTTGCAGGGCCATGACTTCGCCCAGGCGCAGGCCCGCGTACATCATCAGCGCAGGGCAGAGGCCGAAGCCTTCGGGGTGCCGGCGTACCAGCCGGACTTCCTCCTCTGTGGGCGGGTGGCGCTTTTTCTGCGGCAGGCCCTGGGGCAAGCGCAGCAGCGTGACCGGGTTGGTGTCGCCGCCCATCTCACTGCACCAGTACTGCCAGATCAGGGAGAGGACGCTCTTCTGGTTGGCGATCGTCTTATAGGACGATCCCTGCTTGGCCATGTGCTGCAGTTCGCGGCTGATGTCGGTGGCCGAGATCTCCCGCATACCGAAGTCCCCGAACCAGGCGATGGCCAGTTCCACCTTGTGGCGGTAGCCCCGGCGGGTGCCGTACTTGATGCGCGGCTCTTTGTCGCGCCAAAAGTCCTCCGCCACGGTGCGGAAGGATTCGCCCTTTTCTTTGATCGTGGCGGCCTCTGCGATGGCCGCGTCGATCTTGGCCTGCACTTCCCGCGCGGTGCGGCCGTAGAAGTGCCGCTTTTTGCCGTTGATGGTCCGGCAGCGCTCGATCAGACCGTCGGCGCGCCGCTTGACGTTTGCCATACAAAAACCTCCGTTGCAATATGCCCGGAGGTGGTGTATAATAACTGTGGTACGTGTCCACCCCGGACACATCCTTTGTATGTCCCTCGCCGGTCTCAGCCCCCGGCGGGGGACTTTTTTATTGTGTTGGTGCCTGCTCAAGCATAGCTTTGAGCAGGTTCAGATATTCCTCTTCGGAAAGAACTTTGATTTGTGCGCCGTCTGCTATCATTTTTTGGGCTTTCTTGTATTTGCGCTCAAGCGCCCATTGGGGGAGATTTTTGAGATTACCGTATACCAAATATCTGGTTTTGGTGTTGATCTCGCCCCGGAGATTAGCACCGACGGACTGCAGCGCATTTTGCAATTCTCCCCGGTCGTGCTGAAACTCGCCTGTGAAAACAAAATTTTGATCCAGTAGTGGAGACCACCCGTAGGCCGCTTGCCGTTCGGCTTTCTCTTTTGCTTTTTGTTCCCGACGCTCTGTGAGTTCTTTTTCATAGCGGGTTATGATGGTGGTACGGCACATCTCAAATAACCGGGCGGTGAGGTCTACGTCGGATTCTGCGCGGTGCTCTTGATTATCCGAAATGCCCAGGCTTTCTACAAGGGTCTCCAGCTTGTAGTTCGGTTGGCCCGGGAAGGCGTCTTTGGCAAGCTGGACAGTATCCAGGTAGGTCACATCCAGCGGTTTTGCCTTTCGGGGCATGTTATAGCCGATCATATTGAGGTCAAATTTAACATTATGCCCTACAATCACGGCACCATCAAAAAATTGCGAGATTTGGGGCCAGGCCATTGCAAAGGTAGGGGCGTCTGCTACATCTTCGTCTTCGATGTGGTTGATGGCTGTAGCTTCTTCGGGGATATGGCGGCGCGGGTTGATCAATGTGGTGTAATGATCGGTCTGCTCACCGTTGGCGTATCGCGCTAAGCTGATTTCTATGATTTTGTCGCGCTTATAGCTAAGGCCGGTGGTTTCAGTGTCAACTACAATGTAGCTTTTAATGGATTTTAATCTCTTTGCATTGGGTTGGACAAAGGGGGATTTTTCAATCAGACATTCCCGTTCAGTATCGGAAAGTTCGCGGTCGTAGGTAATCGAAACTTTATAAATGGGGGCAGAGGTTCT
>DXBO01000040.1 GCA_019116485.1 Candidatus Gemmiger excrementavium | reverse complement strand
GTAGAAGTCGTAGCTCTGCATGATCATGTAGTTGAACTCCAGGAAAGAGAGCCCCTTCTCCATGCGCTGTTTGTAGCACTCGGCCCGCAGCATGTTGTTGACGCTGAAACAGGCGCCTACTTCGCGCAGCAGTTCCACATAGTTCAGGTTCAGCAGCCAGTCGGCGTTGTTCAGCATCATGGCCTTGCCGTCGCCAAACTCGATGAAGCGCTCCATCTGGCGTTTGAAGCACTCGGCATTGTGGGCGATATCCTCTTTGGTCAGCATTTTGCGCATGTCGGTGCGGCCGGAGGGGTCGCCGATCATGGTAGTGCCACCGCCAATCAGGGCGATGGGGCGGTTGCCGGCCATCTGCAGGCGCTTCATCAGCGTCAGGGCCATAAAGTGGCCGGCGGTCAGGCTGTCCGCCGTGCAGTCAAAGCCGATGTAGAAGGTTGCCTTGCCGTTGTTGATGACCTCTTTGATCTCCTCCTCGTCGGTCACCTGGGCGATAAGCCCGCGGGCTTTCAGTTCGTCGTAGATCGTCATGTTGTTCCTCCTGTTTTGTGCGGCAAGGGTATAACAAAAGCCCCCTGCCAAATGTGAAATTTGGCAGAGGGCGAAAGTTCGCGGTACCACCTCTGTTTGCCCGGGCCTCACGGCGGCGAGCCTTCGCGGGTGCGGCGGACCAAAGGGAATGCCGCGACACCCAAACGCTGTAACGTGCGCACACGGCACAGCCTACTTGCCTTGCGGCGTTCAGCCTGCTGCTCCGGGCGGTATTCCCCTTGCCTGGCTCCGTCGGCCCCTTGCACCAACCGGGGCTTCTCTGGGACGGCAGCGCGGCGGGTACTTGGTCCCCTCAACGCATTTAACGGGTATTACTGTATCACACTCCGGCGGGAAAGTCAAGTCGCAGGCACTTACCGCGACTTCTCAATCAGTTCCCGGGCATTGGCCAGGCTCAGGTCGGTAACCTTGTCGCCGGAAATCATCCGGGCCAGCACTTGCACCCGACCATCCAGGTCCAGGGTATGAATCTCGGTATAGGTGCGGTCTCCACGGACGTTTTTCTGAATCAGCAGCTGGTTGTCAGCAAAAGCCGCCACCTGCGGTGTATGGGTGATGCACAGTACCTGACGACCGTGTGCAGTCTGATGGAGCAGTTGGCCGATCCGCCCTGCCGCCAAGCCGGATACACCGGTGTCAATTTCATCGTAGATCACGGTAGGCAGGGCATCACGGTCTGCCAGTGCACTTTTGAATGCCAGCATGATGCGGGACAATTCACCACCTGAGGCAATTTTAGCCAGAGGCTTGGGGTCTTCCCCCGGGTTGGTGGAAATCAGAAACTCCACGGTGTCCTGCCCATGGGAGGAAAGCGCCCCGCGGCTGTGTTTGAGTGCGAACCGAATCCCCGGCATGTTCAGAAATTCCAGCGCCGCTTTCATTTCACGGTTCATGGCGGCAAAACTTTTCAGCCTGTTTTGGGTCAATGCCTCGGCGGCTTCTTTGGCCTTGGCATACAGCGTCTGCATCTGGCCCTTGAGTTCGGCAATTTTCTTGCCGGAAGACTGGAAGGTTTCCAGTTCTGCCGCAGCCTGCTCGCGCCGCGCCAGTAGTTCTTCTACCTCCATGCCGAATTTTTTCTTGATGCGATAGATCGTGTCAAGCCGGGTCTCAATGGCATCCAGTTCCCCCGGGTCAAACTCGTAGGCGTCCAGCCGGTCTGCCAGATCGGTAGCCAGTTCCCGGGCGTTGTAATACAATTCATTCAGCCGATCAGCCATTTGAGCCAGAGTTTCATCCAGGCGGGCGCTGTTCTGCAACCCGTCTACAGCACTGCCCAGCAGGTCGGCGGCACCGGCCAGTTCCCCGTCCTCGTCTCCGGCCAGCGCCAGGTGGGCGGCGGTGATACCCTGCAGAATGCCCTGGGAATGAGTGATAACGGTTTTGCGCTCTTGCAGCGTCTTTTCCTCACCGGGCTGCAGGGCTGCCGCGTCAATGGCTTCGATTTCAGCTGTCAACGCCTCGATACGGCGTTGTTTGTCAGCTTCGCTGGCGTTGAGCGCGTCCAGCTGGCGTTTGACGGCTACCAGTTCCCGGTAGCGCTGATAATATTGGGCAAACAGGTCCCGGTTCTGGGCGTATTGATCCAGCAATCCCAGGTGCAGCGCAGGGTTGGTCAACCCCTGGCTGTCGTGCTGGCCGTGGATGGACAAAAGCCCTGCCGAGATATCCCGAACCACAGCTGCGGTGGCAGGCATGCCGTTGACCCGGCAGCTCCCTTTGCCTTCGGCGTTGATCTCGCGGTAGAGCAGCAGGTCGTCGGCAGCTTCATATCCGCATTTTTCCAGCTGTTGTTTCACTGTACCAGGAATATTTTCAAAGGTTGCCCAGATGCATGCCTTCTGTGCACCACTGCGCACCAACTCCCGGGAAGTCCGGTTGCCCAGAATCGCGTTGATGGAATCGATAAGAATAGACTTGCCGGCGCCGGTCTCGCCGGTCAATACATTGAAACCGGGCGTAAAACGGACCTCCGCCTTTTCGATAACGGCTACATTTTCAATTTTCAGGTTTGCCAGCATGGGCCAACCCTCCCCTGTCGTTTTGCCGCTGCCATCAGCCACGGCGGGCGTACTGCTGCAACGTCTTGCAGATTTCTGCTGCGCTCTCCTCGGTACGCATCAGGATAAAAAAGGTGTCATCGCCCGAAAGGGTTCCCACTACCTGGTTCCACTGTTTGGCATCGAACACTTCGCAGGCGGCGTTAGCCATGCCGGAAAAGCACTTGACCAGTACCATGTGCCCGGCATAGTCCACTTTGAGTACCGACTCCCGGAAGATCATCTCAAACCGGCTGGGAGAATGGGTCACCTTGCCGGAAGCAGCCGCCGGCATATAGCGGTAACGGCCATCGGCATCCGCCACTTTGACCAGCTGCAGGTCGCGGATATCCCGGGAGACCGTAGCCTGGGTCACATCAAAACCTGCCTGACGCAGGTGGGTCAGCAGTTCCTCCTGCCGGTCAATGGGATGCTTTTCAATCAGGTCCAGAATCGCCTGATGGCGTGCACTTTTCAAGGGAATCATCTCCTCATCAGCTTATTTTCAATAGCGCAAAACTGTTCAGAATCGGCAAAGGTTACCAGCTGCAATTTTTGTGCCGAAGCGGTGACCCGGATGCTGTCTCCCGGCTGCAGGTCGCAGCGGGGGCCGCTGTCGGCACAGGCATAACAGGTATCACGGTTTTCTTCATCTGCCACCAGTTCCAGCGTGCGCCCACAGGCAAATACCAATGGCGCAGTATGTACATTGTGGGCGCATACCGGGGTCAGTACCATCACATCGGCGTTGCCGTCCAGCACCGGTCCGCCAGCCGAAAAAGAATAGGCTGTAGAGCCGGTGGGGGTTGCAAGGATCAAGCCGTCGCTGCGATAGCTGCTCACGAAACATCCGTCGCAATAGACTTTGTAATCCATGGGATGCAGGCGGGTACGGCCAAACAGGACCACATCGTTGATGGCTTGGGCGTGCCAGTTTCCGCTGGCGTTGTCCACCGCCAAAAGCCCCCGGGTTGACAATTTGTACTCCCCTGCGGCCAGCCGGCGTAATTTTTCCGGCAATTCTTCCACCTCACAGGTGGCAAGGAAACCTGTGCGGCCCAGGTTCACCCCCAATACTGGTTTGCCGTAGCGGACACAAGCGTGACCAGCGCGCAGCAATGTACCGTCGCCGCCAATAGTCAGCACCTGGTCGGCTTTCTCATAGGCCTGTGCTTCCGGCAGGCAGAGGACACCAGACAGTTCGGCCTGGGGTTCCTCCGGCTGCGGCATCAGGACCGTGACGCCCAGATCGCGCAACAGTGCGGCGGCACGGCGAGTAACGGCCATGCCGCTGTCCTTGATGGTATTGGGAATCAACAGAACTGCCATGCGCGGCTTCCTTTCTGTATCAATGCAGGTTGGGGGCTTTGTCCAGCGCGGTATGGGCCGCGGCTACGACTTCCTCAATGCGCCCTGTGGGCAGCGGCTGCGGAGCGTCGCAGTGCTGCACATAGAGAAGAAATTCGATATTGCCTTCGGGGCCTTTGATGGGGGAAAAGTCCAGCCCGGCTGCTGTAAAGTGGTTGGCAAGGGCATAGCTTTGGGCCATCTCCAACACTTCGCGGTGCGTGGCGGGATCACGGACGACCCCTTTTTTGCCGACCTTTTCCCGTCCGGCTTCAAACTGCGGTTTCACCAGGCACACGCCCACGGCATCGGGTGTACAGATGGCGTCTGCCACCGGAAAAATGTGCTTGAGCGAAATAAACGATACATCGACACTGAAGAAGGCAATCTGTTCTGTAAAGTCTTCCTGCTTTACATTGCGGATGTTGGTACGCTCCATATTGACCACACGTGTATCGGTGCGTAGGCTCCAGGCCAGCTGGCCGTAGCCCACATCCACAGCATACACTTTTACCGCGCCGTTTTGCAGCATGCAGTCGGTGAAGCCGCCAGTGGAGGCGCCGATATCCATGCAAACCTTGCCTTCCGGGCGCATGGGAAAGACCTGCATGGCCTTTTCCAGTTTGAGGCCGCCCCGGCTGACATAGCCGATATCGTGACCGCGGACTTCTACCTTGGCATCGGGAGAAATCATCTCCCCTGCTTTATCCACTTTCTGTTCGTTCACAAAGACGATTCCTGACATAATCAGGGCTTTGGCACGTTCCCGGCTTTGCACCAGGCCATTCTGGCACAGGTATTGATCCAGACGTATTTTACTCAACGAAGTGCCTCCTTACAAGCGCAGCAGATGGTTGGCCAGAGATTGGGCATCCAGTTGCTGGTCACGGCGCAATTCCGGCACGCTGGCATGCAGCAGATGGGTGTTATCCACTGCGTGCAGCAGATAACGACCATTCCAGCCGGTCTGCCGCAGTGCATAGCCCAGCTGTTGGCCGATGCCGCCGGTCAGGATAGCATCCTCGGCAAAGAGGATCGTGTCGTACCCCTGCAAAGTTTCGCAGAGGTCTTCCGGCAACGGATACAGACGGGTGAGTTTATAGCTGTCTGCCGCTACCCCCTGGATGTGCATCAAATCCGACGCCGCGATGATCTCCTCAGTTTCGGCACCGTAGCTGACCAGTGCCACCCGGGCACCGGGGCGGGATTCAACGCGGTCATACAATGCGCCGCTGCATCCCAGCGCCGCCAAGGCGGCGGTTTCGCCGCCGCGGGCATAGCGGATGGCACGAGGGCCGCGCATCTCCCGCACCAGGCGGGTAAGCCAATGCTGCAACTCTGCGTAGTTGGCCGGTGCGTAAACGGGAATGCCCAGATGGCTGAACACGGCGGTGTCATAGATACCCTGGTGGGTTTCGCCGTCACCGGGCACCAGACCCGCGCGGTCCACCGCGAACAGAACATCCAGCTTCATCAGGTTCACATCGTGGATGATTTGGTCATAGGCACGCTGGAAAAAGGTGGAGTAGATAGCCACCACGGGCAGCAGCCCCTGACTGGCCAAGCCGCCGGCAAAGCTGACGGCGTGTTCCTCTGCCATACCCACATCAAAAAAGCGGTCCTCGTGGGCGTGTTTGAAAAAGTTCAGGCCGGTGCCGTACTTCATGGCTGCCGTGATGGCGCAAAGCCGGGGCTCATCGTTGCCCAGCTCTGCCAGCGTAGACCCGAAAGTGGCCGAGAAAGAATCCTTCGGCGACAATTCCGGGTCAGTGAGATGGTTCAGATCAATGGAAGATACGGCGTGGAATTCCCCGGGGTTTTCTTCCGCCTGCTTGAGCCCTTTCCCCTTTTGAGTAACCACATGGAGGAAGATCGGCGCATACTGTTCCCGAAGGTTGGTCAGCAACTGGGCCAGCATGGTTACATCGTGGCCGTCCACCGGGCCGATATACTGGAACCCCATCTCCTCGAACATAGTGGAGTGGTAAATACCCCGGCGCACCAGCTGTTTGCCGCCTTGCAGCAGACGAATCATGGCATCCCCCATCAGGGGAATGCGTTCCAGCACCGTTTCCATCTGTGCCTTGGCGTGGAAATACTTGGGGTCGGTGCGCAGCTTGGTCAGGTAATTGGCCATCTGCCCTACATTTTTGGAGATGGACATCTTGTTGTCGTTGAGGATCAGCACAAGGTTGTTCAGCTTGCTGACATTGTTCATGCCCTCGTAGACCATGCCGCCGGTAAAGGCGCCGTCTCCTACGATCACAACCACCTTGCCGGGTTCGTTCTTGATCTTTTTGGCCCGGGCGATGCCAATGGCGGTGGACAATGCCGCACTTCCGTGTCCGGCAATAAAGGTATCGCAATCACTTTCTTTAGGGTTGGGGAACCCTGACAAACCTTCTTTCTGGCGCAGCGCGGCAAATCCGGCACGGCGTCCGGTAAGAAGTTTGTGGGTGTAACACTGATGGCCTACATCAAACAGAATTTTATCCTGGGGCAAATCCATGGCGCGGTGCAGCGCCACAGTCAGTTCTACAACGCCCAGGTTAGAGGACAGGTGCCCACCGGTTGCGGAAACACTCTGGATCAAAAAGCTGCGAATCTCCTCGCACAGAGCAGGCAGATCATTTTCAGCCAGCAGTTTCACATCCCCCGGCGCCTGAATGCGTTCCAAAAGCGTGTTGCTCATGATTAGCACCTCGCTTGTATTTTTTTATACCATGGGCATGGCAAATCCCAGTGCGACCCCCAGGGCCGCCCCTGTCAGCACTTCAATCGGTGTGTGACCGACCATTTCTTTGAGTTTTTTGCCGCCCAGAAAGGGCAGCTCCGTCCGGCTCTGGTCCATCCACTCGGTAAACATACGGTTGAGCAATTTGGCCTGCTCTCCGGTCTCGTAGCGGACCCCCATGGCATCGTACATTACGATGATAGAGAGAACTGCCGCCAATGCAAACTGGGGCGAACCGGTCCCGCAGAAGCGTCCGGTAGCCACCACCATGGCGCAGACGGTGGCCGAGTGGGAACTGGGCATGCCCCCGGCACCCCATACACGTTCCGCGATGAAGCGATGGAAGATAAACAGATTGAGAAGTACCTTGATGAACTGGGCCAGCAAGGAGGCGCAAAGTGCTGTGACCAGCACAAAGTTCCACCCGAGGGCGGCGCGCAGTAGGGTCATAGTCGCGTCACATCCTTATTTCTTTACTTCTTGCGGTGCAGCAATTCCTCCGCCAGCAGCGAAAGAAAATCTTCTTCCCCGGCAGTATTGCCCAACGCCAGCAGCGCCTGGCGGTTGTGCTGCTGTGCCAGCGCTTGGGCGCCCTGCAGACCGTACAGTGTGACAAAGGTGGTCTTGTCATTCTCAGCGTCGCTGCCCACCGGTTTGCCCAGCTCCTCCGTGGTGGAGGTCACGTCCAGGATATCGTCCACAATCTGGAAAACCAAGCCCACCTGGGCTGCATACTCGCTGAGTGCTTCTGTCAAAGCCGGAGCGGCACCGGCGGCCAGGCATCCCAGACGGGCCGCTGCAACGATCAGGGCTCCGGTCTTGTGGGCGTGCAGTTCCAAAAGCTGCTCCTGGCTGGCAGGTGTGGTTTCATAGCGCTTGTCCAGTTCCTGGCCGTACAGCATCCCGCGGGCACCGCCTGCTTTGGCAAGCACGGCAGCTGCCTCTGCCCGGCTTTGGGCCGGCAGTTCTGCCCTGGCAATCACCTCAAAGGCAGCGGTGACCAAAGCGTCGGCGGCCAGCAGTGCGGTGGCATCGCCAAACTGTTTGTGGCAGCTGGGACGGCCACGGCGGAAGTCGTCGTTATCCATACAGGGCAGATCGTCATGAATCAGCGAGTAGCAATGCAGCATTTCCAGGGCGCAGGCATAGTCCAGCGCCTGTTCCGCCGGTGCGCCCGCCCGGGCGCAGGCAGCCAGTGTCAGAACGGCCCGTACCCGCTTGCCGCCCCCCAACAGGCTGTAACGGGCGGCTTGACCGATTTGTGAAGTTGCCGGCAGGTAAGCGTCGCACAGGGCTTCCAGGCGCTGTTCTGTCAGTGCAGCCCATCGGGTAAAACAGGTCTTGTACTCCTGCTGCGTCATAAAGTTTCCTCCGTTTTGGCCGCCAGTCCGGCATCGATTTCCTCAATCTGAAGTTTGGCGGTATCCAATGTTTCTTTACAGTAGCTGATCAGACTGGCCGCTTCCGCGTACAGCTTGACCGATTGGGCCAGCGGTGTGGTTTCGTCTTGCAAAACGGTCAGCAGTTCCTGCAGGCGCTGCATACCTTCTTCAAAGGATTTTGGCTGCTTCATTCCGTGGTATCCCCCTGTGTCTCTGTCATCTCCACACGCTGTACCGTGCAATCCGCTTGCGCTCGGGCCCCTTGCAGAACGATAGTCTGGCCTGGCTGCAGTTGTTCCACCGACACGACCCGGCCTTTGCGGGTGGCGATGGTATAGCCGCGGGCCAGTACACCGTAAGGGTTGAGAGATTCTGCCACCGCGGCGGCAGAACGCAGGGCATTTTGTGCCTGGGCCCAGCGTCGGTGCTGGGCCGCATACAGTGCGCTTTGCGTCTGGGTCAGCTCTCCCTGGCGGCGCTGCAGCAGCAGGTGCTGACGCTGCGCGGTTTTCTGTACAGATGTCATACTAAAGATATTATAACATATTTGTAAGCGATTCTGTATATTTTTTTGAATATTCTCTTGCAAAATGAATATTTTTTGCCGCAATTCCCGCTGGTCGGGCACACACAATTCCGCAGCCGCAGAGGGGGTGGGTGCCCGCAGATCGGCAACATAGTCCAGAATCGTGGTGTCGATCTCGTGCCCTACTGCCGAGACCACCGGTTTGCGGCAAGCCGCCGCAGCCCGGGCGATGCGCTCGCTGTTAAAAATCCAAAGGTCTTCTTTGCTGCCGCCACCCCGGGTGATCAGAATCAGTTCGGGGCGTTCATCCCGGTCCAAGGCACGGATACCGGCCAGAATGCTGCGTTCCGCCTCCACTCCTTGTACATTGACCGGGGCCAGCAGCAGGCGGGTCATGGGCCAGCGACGGGCGATAACGTTCTGCACATCCTGCCAGGCTGCACCGGTCTTGCTGGTTACCACGCCAATGCAGCGGGGAAATGGCGGCAGCGGACGTTTGCGCTGGGGGGCAAACAGGCCTTCCCCTTCCAGTTTTTTGTACAGGGCGTCAAAGGCCATTTGGGCGGCACCGGCCCCAAAGGGACGCAGATAATCCACATACAGTTGGAAAGCTCCGTCCCGCTCATAGATGGTGGCGTGGCCATAGGCCAACACCAGCATGCCATTCTGCGGCTCAAAACTCAAAAGCCGGGCCTGACCGCGAAACATCACACTTTTGACGCTGGAGGTCTCGTCTTTCAGGGTGAAATACAGATGTCCACTTTTATAATGACGGGTAAAGCCGGAGATTTCTCCGCATACGATCAGATGGCTGAGGGGCTCACACTGGGCCAGTACATCCCGGGCCAGTCGATTGAGCGTTGTTACGTTGATAAATTCGGCCATGCGCGGTTCTCCTTGGCAGCCAGAATCGAAACACCGATGGCGTTGTCGCTGGCAAACTTACCGGGCACAAACACCGCTCCCGGTACGCGGTGGGTCACATAGGTGCGGATCAGATCACTGCTCATCACACC
Source organism: Candidatus Gemmiger excrementavium (assembly GCA_019116485.1). GTDB lineage: Bacteria > Bacillota > Clostridia > Oscillospirales > Ruminococcaceae > Gemmiger > Gemmiger excrementavium. Next base: position 13,075 of record DXBO01000040.1, on the reverse strand, counting down.
GCCGGCAAAAACTACCGGCAGGCCGTGGTACTGCTCCAGTGCGGTATTGGCCATGCGCACCAGAGTTTGTCCGATACACAAAAGACAATATTTGCAGACGTATGCAGGGCTCTTGCCTCCCGCCAGCAGTTGGGTACACTGATTTTCCAGCCCGGAAAGGCTGCAGTTCATGCCGCGTACACTGGCCTTGGGGCGTACCGTCTCATCGCACAGCAAAGCCTCTTCACTTACATAGGTGCCGGCCGGGAAGGCAAACCCCAATTTGACACCCAGGCGGTCTACTGCCTGCCCGGCATAGAGGTCGCTGCTGGTGCCCAACGGTGTGATAGAATCGGCACCGTGGCAGAGCAACAGGTCTGTGGTACCGCCCGATACATGAAACACCAGTGATGGAGCAGAAAAAAGCCGCGCATCACCGGCGGCATACAGTGCCGCTGCAATATGCCCCTGCTGATGGGTTGTCTGTACCAAGGGAATGGCACGCCCAAGAGAAAACGCTGTAGCCGCGCTGACCCCAGCCAGGAAACAAGGCATATAGGACCCTTCTACCGGGCGGGGACGGGCGGAGACACCTACAGCCCCGACGCGGTCCAGGTCGGCCTTGGTGCCGAGCTGCCGCAGCAATTCCGGCAAAGCGGCGGTATGATGAAACAAAGCATCGCTCTGGCGCAGCCCCAATTGCCCGGGCTTGACCGGCAAAAACTTTTTGCAATCACAAACAACCTCTCCGGCGTTTGTGTCAAACACAGCCAGAGAGGTTGCGTAATTGCTGGTATCAATGCCCAGCGTCAGCATGGCGCCTGCGCGCTTTCTTCCCGTTCACGGGCTACCGCGCCCAACAACCCGTTGACAAACTGATGGTCATTGTCTGCGCCGTACTTTTTGACCAGTTCCACCGCCTCGTTGATGGCAACACCAGTTTTTTGCTCTTCGCCGTACAGCATTTCTGCCAGGGCCAGGCGCAAAACCACAAGACTCACACGGGGCACACGGCTGAGGGTCCAGCCTTTGAGGTGTGCGGTGATGAGTTGATCGATCTCTTCGCTGTGGTCCTGCATGGCACCCAGCAGCTGCCGGGCAAAGGCATCGGTCTCCGGCTGGTCTGCATCAGCCGGCAGACTGGGCATTTCCGGCTCAAAGGTGGCGGCAAATGCCGTCAGAAAGGCCGCCTCGCGGGATTCGCGGCGGGTCAGCTTATTTCCCATACTTGGTTTCCTGTCCTTCTCTTCTTCAATCCTGTGCAGCGGGTTCCGCCAGACCGACCACCAGAACGTCCACGCGGGACACCGTGATCCCCGTCATGTTCTGGATCGTCTGTTTGACGTTCTCCTGCACCTTTTCGCACAGCGGCATGATCTTCTGCCCGTAGATTACAGTCAGATGCACCGTTACGGTAGCCACGCCATCCTCCAGGGTGACGACGACCGGCTTCTGCAGGCCGGTACGGCCCAGCAAGCTGCGTACATTCTGACTGCCGCCGGCAGTCACTTCGGCTACACCGCCTACTTCCAGCGCCGCGATGCGCGCGATCTTAGCCAAAACATCGGTCGATATCTGCAGGCTGCCCCCGATGGTATTCTGCACATCCATGTTGTGTACCCTCCCGTTGCATGCGGCCTATGGTACAAAACCGCATTGTTCTAATAGTATAGTTTAGTTTACCACAAAACCATACCGTTTGCAACTGATTGGCCTTTATTTTACCTCCACGATGGTGATGTTCTGCGCCTGCAGGCCGTCACACTGGCCCAAAAGTGCATCCCGGATGCGTGCCACTTCTTCCGCCGTCAGGGCGTCATTTTCCGTCATGACGGTTACGGTGGCACGTACCCCCTCCAGATTGACCACACAGTCGGCAAATCCCTTGGATTTTATCAGGGTTTCCAGTTTGGTTTCCAGTGTGATGTTGTTGACCTGGGTGCTGAGCTTTTCCGTCAGCTGTTTTTTCTCTTCTTCGCTGACGGCAGTGTCCTTTAGAGCGGTCTTCAGGGCCTCCAGTGCTTCATCCCGGGACTGGCTGCGGGCCAGCCGTGCCGACTCGAAAAATTCCGTGCCGGAATCCTGAGTGACGCTGACCATCTGGGCTTCGCCGTAATTTTTGCCGACGGCCTGTTCCTCGGGGAGCGCCTCGGCGTTCACGGTCTCGGTTTCTACCTCCAGCGGGTCCAGCACTGCCGATGTCTGTGCCGCAGCGGAAGTTTCCACGGCGGTTGCATCAGCTTCTGCGTCGACGGTTTGGGGTGCCTGGCGGGCAAAGGACCAATTCAGGTAGACAGCGGCCCCCAGTGCCAGCGTGAGCACGGCTGCAGTGGCCTGGCGGTTTCGGGTCGTCTGTTTGTTGGCAGCAGTTTTCATGGCGGTTCCTCCCCCTAGTTTGTCGGCGCCATTTTGGCGACGGTGATATGATGAGCCCCCACGCCGGTCAGTGTTTCAACCAGCGTACTCACGCGGTTTTGTACCGCGGCCTCTCCTCCTCCCTCACAGACAACGGCGACTCCCAGTACCTGGGGCGTGGCCACTGTTTCCAGCAGGGCATCGCCCCCCACCAGCACATGACTGGTGGAGGAAGTGCCGTCGGCGGCCACATCGTTGTCTGTAGCGTAGATACTTTCTTCTCCGGTCTGCAGTGTTACCATAACACGGGTGCGGCCCGCGCCGTCCACTTGACGGATCAATTCTTCCAGCCGGGATTCCAGCGCGGCAGCATAGGCTTCTGCGGTGTCGGTCTGCGGTTCGGCGGCTTCCGGTGAGGCTTTTTCCCCCTCGGGCAGCCAAGCGGATACCGCCAGCAACAGCATTCCGGTCAGGCCCGCACAGAGCAACAGATTATTGCGCTGCTTTTCGTCTTTCCAGATTTTTTGCAGCATGTGAAGTATTCGCTGCCGCCAAAGCGTTGCGTATTTCACGGCGTTTTCCCTCCCCCGGAAATTTCCCAGGGCAGGTCGCCGCAGCTGGCGGCCAACAGGGCCTGTGCCTGGTCCCGATCTGATTCACGTACCAGTTCCACACAGCAGACCCCGCCACGCATCATGACCGCTGCCTCTATTCCGGCTTGCTGCAGTACGGTGCGCACCGCGTCGACGGAAACAGAACGGGTAAGATCCTGCCCATAGTCGGTATAATCGTTGCGCTGCACTGTGACATCGGCCAGGCGGTAGAGCTGGGCAGTGAGCCCGGGCCAGTCGGTGGTTCGCAGCATCTGCAGCCCCGCCGTTACAATATACAGCGCCAGCACCGCGTTTATGACCGGGGCAAAGGTATTTTCAGGCCAAAAGACCCGGATCATTCCCGCCACCGTAGAGATAACACAGCATCCCAGTGCCACATGACGAATTCCATCCATATTGCCTATCCCCCATTTCCGCACACCAGCAACAAAGCTGTGGATAAAAATACCATAAAGAAATACAGTACCAGCACCGAAGCGCAGAGTTTGGCCCCCTCGAAGTAAAGTCGGCAGAGTTGGCTGCATTGTTTCTGCCCGCTGGCCGAGGCGGCGACCCCGGCACCTGCAAAGGCAAGTACATACAGCACACAGTGCAGGAATACCGGTACAAAGACTGCCGCCAAAGCCAGCAATGCCGCTAAAGCCAGAGAACCCTTGAGCAGTTGGATGGCGGCAGCCGCGCTGGTCAGGGCGGCTGCCGCCGCATCCCCAACCAGCGGGACAAACCCTTGCAGGACACTTTTCCCTGTTTTTAAAGCGGCGCTGTCCGTTGTGCCTGCCAGGATATTCTGAATCCCCAGAATCAGACCGAACACTACGCCGCAGGTCTTGAGCAGCCAGTGCAGTCCCCTGGCAAACAACGCGGCGGCTTCTTCGATGCCAGGGTTGCCCCAGATACAGGCGCAGGCGGCAAAGCAAAAGTAAATCTGCATAATGGGTAGAAGCAGCATCTCGATAGCGCCGGCCAGAAAGCCGGACAACGCAAAGAACATGCCGCTGTAGACCAGCGAGCCGGCGGTCTGCCCGCCTACCGCTGCCACGCCGCTGAATACCGGCACAAAAGCCACCAGATAATTCTGGCAGTCCTGGGCTGTGGTCACAACCGAATCGGTCAGCTGCATCATAGCCGACAGACTGATGGTGCCAAAACCCAGCACAGCCACTGCATCCAGGCATTTCCGCCAGCTTTCACCCCCGGCCAGCAATCCCAGCACCCCGGCCAGCAGCAGATACCCAGCCGCCTGCACAAAAAAGTGCAGAGGATGTTCCAGCCCTGACCCGAGAAGTTCGCCCAGCCAGTTCAACAGATCGCCGAATTGCCAGGAGGCTGCTTCCTCCACCGAAACCGAGCCGCTGTCCAGCACTTGCTGTACCGAGGGCGGCAAGGATTCTTCGGCGTATACCGGTGCGGCAAAGGCCAGCAGACAGATCACTGCAAATAGCCCGCATAAGAGGCGAGCAGCGCCTGCAGCAGCGGAAGCGCCTGGAGCAAGGCCAGGATTCGTCCGCCCAGTTCGGCGGCTGTAGCGCAGGCATTCAGGCTTGCCTCCCGGCAGACATCGCCCGCCAGCTGCGCCACCAGGGCGATGCCCAGTACCCGCAACAGGCAAGCCATGCCATCGCCGGGAAGATAACCGTTTAAAGTGTTGAGCCAGTCTACAACCGGCAAAATCTGCCGGACCACCGCCGCGATCAGTACGACGGCCCCGCACACCGAGACCACAAATGCATAGGCAGGCTGATCTTTTTTCAGCGAGAGGCTCAGGACAGCCGCCACAAAGGCCACAACGGCCAATTTGAATAACAGCATCATTCTCCATCACAGTTCAAACAGCGCCTTGATCAGTACAAACAGATCGCTGATCTGGCGCACCAGCATACTCAGCACCACAATCAGCCCGGCCAGGGTGGTCATCATGGCCTGATCCTCCCGCCCGGAGCGGATCAGCAGCTGGTTAAGTACTGCTACAATGATGCCGGTGGCTGCAATTTTAAAGACCAGATCAATGTTCATGTTTCCGCTCCCTTACCATAACAGAATCACGGTCAACACCCCGGCACACAAGCCAAGCCGCGGCCACAGTACCCGGGAGTCGTCCGCGGCCTGCCGTGCCCGCTGTGCCGCTTCTTCACACAGAGAGGCCAGTCTTTCCAGGGTAGCACAGGCTTCTTCCCGGGGCTGAAGGGACATCTGACACAGCCCGTCCCGTATTTCTTCCTGTTCGGCCAGAGTCAGCGCTCCGGGCATTGGCAAAGCGGACAAACCGGTACACCCTTCAAGGCCCAGGGCGGCAAACTCCGGGTATTGCCGGGCGCGGCGCAATAGTTCCGCCCCGGTCAGCGGCTGATACCGAAGTATCCCCTGCCAGTAGGCCAGCAGTCGGGCAAAGGTATGTAGTTGCCGCCAACTTCGGCGGTGGTGCAACGGCACACCAGCGCCCGCGCCGTACCCGGCCAACAATACCAGGCAAGCCCCTGCAGCCCGCAGCAGCGTCACGGCAGTTCCACCCACTGAGAGACCGTCCCAGGATTTTCCCGCCCGTCCAGGAATACTGCATGTTGGAAGGCTCCGGTGCGCAGCAGCCGGCTCAGCTGAGGTTTGGTATGCAGGGATTCCGGGGTGTCGCAATGGACCGAGGCCACAAAGCAGACGCCTGAGGCGATTCCCAGTTCCACCGCCGCCGCATCATCCGCCGTGCCCAATTCATCGCAAACGATGTACCGGGGGTTCATGCACCGCAGGGCCATGCAGATTCCTTCTGCTTTGGGGCAGCGGGAATAGACATCGCATTGGACACGGGTACTCCCGGGTGGGTTGGCTCCGTCCCCTGCCAGCAGTTCTCCCCGCTCGTCCACCACACAGACAATGCTGTCCCGCCGGCACAAATGCTGCACGATGGTGCGCAAAAAGGTGGTTTTTCCGCTGCCTGGAGCCCCGGCCACCAGCAAACCACCTGTACCGCTCTCCAGGTGTTCCTGTACGGGTGTGGTCAGCTCGCAGGTGATCCAGCGTGCCACCCGCAGGTTGAGGGAAGTCACCGACGTGAATCCGCCAGTCCCCCAACAGCCAGCCACGCCCACCCGGTTCCCGCCCGGCAGTGTGAAAAAGCCCTGGCGCAGCTCCTGCTCATAGGCGTAGACGGAATGACGGCACAGGTGCAGAAAACATTCCTGCAGGTCGGCAGTACCCAGCCGGGCAGACCGATGGGCCCCCGGCAGGTATTTGCCGCAGGGGCTGAGTCTGCCCTGCATGGTAAAAGAAACGGGTTGCCCGGCGCGCAAGCGGATTTCCTGCACATAGGGGGCATACCGGGAACTGAGCGCTCCCAATTCCCCGGCAAAAGGCGGGGGCAGCGCTTCGACTGCGCGATAGTACTCGTCCATGATTTGTCTCACCTCACACTGCCACTGTATGTGTCCCCGTCTTCGGCTAGAACCAAAAAGAAAACAGGGGTGCCCAAGCGGGCATCCCTGAGACGGATATGGAAAGGTTCAGTTTTCTGTTTCGGCAATCAGTGCATACAGCCCGGCCTCGTCGATGACCGGAATGCCCAACGCCTGCGCTTTGGTCAGTTTGGAGCCGGCGGCTTGTCCGGCGACTACATAGCTGGTCTTTTTGGAGACAGAACCGGCGGCCTTGCCGCCATTCTGGGTGATCAGGGCTTCTGCTTCCTGGCGGGACAGGTTCGGCAGTGTGCCGGTCACCACCAGGGTTTTACCGGCCAGGGCGGTCCCCTTTTTGGCGCCGGTCCACCGCATGTTTACCCCTGCACTTTGCAGCCGGGTAAGCAGGTCAGCGGTGCCATCCTTGGCAAAGAACTCTACCACGCTCTGGGCCATTACAGCACCGAACCCATCAATAGCGCACATGTCCTCGGCGGTGGCGTCCCGCAACGCCTGCATGCTGCCGAAATGCTCAGCCAGCAGCGTGGCGGCTTTATCACCAATGTTGCGGATACCCAGACCGAAAAGCAACTTGTCCAGGTTGTTGTTTTTGGACGCCTCGATGGCGCCGAGCAGATTCCGGGCGCTTTTTTCTTTGAATTTATCCAGCGTCAGCAAATCATCTTCGCGCAGTGTATACAAGTCGGCTACTGTGCGGACCAGCCCTTTTTCGGTCAGCTGCACAGCCACCGCTTCGCCCAGGCCGTCAATGGCCATAGCATCTCGGGAAGCAAAATGAATCAGGTTGCGCAGACTTTGAGCCGGACATTCCGGGTTGACACAGCGCAGCGCGGCTTCGTCCTGCAGGTGTACCACCGGTGCACCGCAGCTGGGGCAATGGGTGGGCATGGCAAAGGGGGTACTGCCTACCCCGTGGGCCGACACAGCGATAACCTCAGGGATGATGTCGCCTGCTTTGCGCACCTGGATTGTATCCCCGATTCCTACCCCCAGGCTGCGGATGATATCCCCGTTGTGCAGGCTGGCCCGGGAAACACTGGTGCCGGCCAGAAAGACGGGGTCAAACACTGCGGTAGGGGTCAACACACCGGTACGGCCTACGGTGACCTCAATGTCCCGAACCACGCTTTCCTTGACTTCCGGCGGGTACTTGAAAGCAATCGCCCAACGGGGAAATTTGTTTGTGCTGCCCAGCACCTGGCGGGCAGCCAGGTCATCTACCTTGATGACGGCGCCGTCGATGTCGTATTCCAGACCACCGCGCAGCTGCCCGATGGTCTCAATCTCCCGGATGGCTTCTTCTATCGTGTCGAACACGCTGTACCGGGGCGATACCGGGAATCCCAGGGCTTTGATATAGTCCAGTGTTTCGTGATGGGTGGCAAATTCCCGGCCCCGGCATTGCTGCAAATTAAACACAAAAATAGACAGCCCGCGGGATGCTGTGATCCCGGCATCTTTCTGACGCAGGGAGCCTGCCGCGGCGTTGCGGGGATTTTTAAAGGGGGTCTTGTCCTCCAACTCCTGCTGCTCTTTCAGGCGGAAAAAAGCGCTGTGGGGCATATAGACTTCACCGCGCACTTCCAGAAATTCCGGCGCCTCCTGCAGCTTTTTGGGAATATCGGCAATAGTGGCCAGATTTTCCGTCACGTCCTCGCCCACGACGCCGTCCCCCCGGGTGGAGCCGCGTACCAGCACGCCGTCCCGGTATTCCAAACTGACCGAGAGGCCGTCGATCTTGGCCTCCACCACATAGCGGGGCTGCACCCCGGCATCCCGTACCCGGGCGTCAAACTCCCGCAGTTCCTCGAAAGAAAAGGCGTCCTGCAGGCTTTCCATCTTAACGGCATGGGTCACCTTGCTGAATTTGCTGCTTGCCACGCCTCCCACATGCTGGGTAGGAGAAGACGGGGTAACCAACTGCGGATAGGCGGCTTCAATCGCTTTCAGTTCCCGGGTCAGGGCATCGTATTCAAAATCTTCCAGTTCGGGGGCATCCTGGTCGTAGTAGAGGCGGTTGTTTTTTTCAATGACCGCGCGCAGCTCTTCTGCCCGCTTGCGGGCCTGCTCCAATTCCATAGTCATACACTCCATTTCAAATCTGAAGGTATTATACCACACAGGGTGTCAAAACTTCAATCCAGTTCAGCGGCATACACGGCCGGGGTCTCGCCCTGCAGCAGAAGACTGGTCAGCGGGATGCGGTCCGTGATATCGATGGTTTCGGTACGGCCGTCCAGTACCATGTTCAAGGTGACGGACAGGACCAGGTCTGCCCGGCAGCGGGTAGTGTTGATGGACAAAGATTCCGTCGTTTCCTCAATATTGCCCTGTACATACCCCTGGGGTTTTAATTGCATCTCCCAGCCGGGGCCGTGGCCATTGAGCAGCGAATTGCCGCTCAGGCTGCCGATAGGGATATAGTAGAATTTTTCCGGCAAGGCGTCCAACCGCTCCTGCACGGTGCGGATCAGTGTGCTGCGCGCCTGGTTGGCGGCAGCAGTGTCCAGCTGGACACTGCCCTCCTCTACCCTATATAGATGGTCGCACAGTTCTGGCTCTTCTTGCAGCGCGGTACTCACTGCTTCGTTGACGGTACGGGTAGTGGTAAACCGGGCTTCATATTCCGCCAGCTGCAGCAGGGTGGGCTTGATCTCTTTTTCCACATAGAGATTGAATCCCACAGTTCCCAGCACAGCCGCAGCTGCCAACAGCCTGATCCATAGCCGTACCGGCCATTGTCGGTGTGAGGCGGTATTTTTTCTTCTCATGGCATCTCCCTCCCTTACCGCTGAAGCATTCCCGCCATACTATGTGCGCAACGGAAAAAATGGCAATCTTTTTTGTCTTACTTTTTTGAAAAAAAGATAGAATCAGGTGTTGACAATTTCCATCTGCTTTGCTATAATAGCAAACGTCGCCAGGAGAAATCCTTACGCGCGATACAATATGGGGGTGTAGCTCACCTGGGAGCCCGGTTGAAGCGGTTACACACCCCTCAGAAAAATTGAATAAGAAATACTCAGCACACCCTTTTATTTGGGGGTATAGCTCAGCTGGGAGAGCGCTTGAATGGCATTCAAGAGGTCAGCGGTTCGATCCCGCTTATCTCCACCAAACTTTGGCGTGCTGAGTATTCTTAGATAACCTGCTTCATACGAAGCAGGTTTTTTCATGCCCGTTCCCTTTTGGGAGCGGCCTTTTTGTTTTATGCGGCAATCGTCACAATGTCCAGCCCTTCACAGAACTGTGTAAAGTCAATGTTGAAATCAATGTGCAGCTTGTAGTCACGGTATACCTCTACCCGCTTTATCAAACAGCTCACGATCATTTTCTTTGCCTCTATGCTGGCTGTGTCGTACATTTCTGCCCATGAGATGATGTCGTTATATTGCGTGTTCAGCGAAGCCATCACCGCTTGTCCTTCGTCATAGGCCGCTTGCGCTGCCTCTAAATTCTCTTGGAGCTCTCTGCATTTCGTTTCGGCTTCGGCAATTAGAGAGTTTAGTAGCTCTTTAGAAAAGCTACTCTCTCCACGGATGGTCTTGATGACTTCGCCTTTCAGCGTTTCAAGGTCTGCGGCAGCTTTGACATACTCGGATCGAACACTGTGGAGCAGGCTTTTCCGCTGCTCCATCTTCTCACGATAACGGGCACTGACGATCTCGCTTTTGGGAATTGCTTTCATGCGCTCAAAGATTTGGCGCACCAGCTTATCAATGATTCCGTCAAGGATATGGGCCGTGTAGCCCGTCTGCCCATCACAGTCGGTTTGTTTGCGGGTTTTGCCGTAGCAGATATACCGCACACGCTTCACCACTCGATTAGGGTCATCCTTGCAAGGATAAGCCTTTCCGTTGGTGGTGAGGGTCAGCCTCGACCCGCAATGCCCGCAATACACATTCCCGGCCAAAAGCGAGTTGCCGCGGGTGTTCAGCGGGATATGGCGTTCCTGCTCGGCGCTGTTGGCCCGCGAAGTGCGGATGTGTTGGGCTGCTTCAAACAGCTCCGGCGAAATGATTTGCAGGTGGAGCAGCTCTTGGGAACGGCTTTCCCCGCACCGCAGAACACCCGTATAGGTGAGATTACAGACAATACCTCGGATGCTGGCGTGGTGCCACATCTTGCCCGTTCTGGCCCGGTAGCCCTGTTTGTTCAAGTAGGTGGCAATCCGTTGGGCGCCGAAACCCTCATGTACATACTTGTCAAAGATGATACGCACCACAGCAGCCTCGGTTTCGTTGACGACCAGATCATAAAGCTCATGCTTGCGCTTGTTGAAGCGCCCACTTTTCACAAGGTCATAGCCGTATGGAGCAAGGCCGCCTTTGAAGCCGCCACTCTCAACGAGCTGGCCCAATGCGGTTTTGGTACGGATAGAAGTCTTTTCGCTTTCGCCGTCAGCCTGCCAAAAGCGGATATAGTTTGTGAGCTTGTCCGTGTGGCTGTCGAAGCGCTGCTCCCCCTCTTGAGTACTCCATACCTCGATTCCGTTCTTTACAAACCATTCTACTACAAAGGGCGTTTCGTCAGCGATACGCCCGATACGGTCAAACATAAACACCAGCAGAATATCAAACTTCTTCTGCTTTGCCATCTCCTTGATGATTTGCAGTTTGTCCCGGTTTTCAGCTCTTACCTTGTGGCCGGAAACGCCTTCCTCTTGTTCCTCATGGACAATTACCCAGCCCATCTTTTCGCAAAAGGCATGGCAGGCTTTCCGCTGCATGGGAATGTCGGCCTGGTTTTTATCGTTGTGGTCCACCTGCTTGTCGGTAGAAACACGGTATAATGTACAAACTCGATTTTTCATGGTTGACCCGTCCTTTCATATTGTCAAATGAGCAACATGAAGATGCGGATCAATACGCAATCTATGCAGTTTTCAAGGTACATGGTGTCTATCACCATCTTTATTATACCGCTGTACAGGAGGAGCAGCAAGGATGCCTCCGGTTTGGGGTTTATGTCCTCCAGCGATATAAGAGGACAGCAGGATTTGTTTCAGGTGGCCGGAAATGGCCGTGTTTCTGATTTCGGCAAAGGTGGCGGAAATCTCATACCCGTCCACCTTGAGCGTGGTGGCATTTCGTGGCATAGCGTTACCTCCTCGACGGAACGAAAACAGTAAACTCCTATTTCCCCCTTGTCCTGTGGGGAAATATCAAAAGGCGGCTCCCGCAGGTGCCGCCCTTTGAGCTTTCTCCACTTCGGGCCGATGTGGCCCGAGGTCAGTACGGACTAGAGTGGAACTTCTGTTTGGCGTCCTCCACGCTGTTGAGATCAAAGACTTCATAAAGCTGTCCCACAACACGACGAATATCCTTCTTTGAAAAGCCGCAGTCCTCCATTGCCATGATGACATAGCCGCGGCAGGCGTCGTTGCTCCATTCATCCGGCTCAAAACCGGGAAACATCCCAAACGCATTTTCCATAAGAAACTCCTTTGAGAAAAAGATGGGGAGCCCCGCCGGATTGGTTGGCCTATCATCAGACAGCATTGCCGGAGGGCTCCCCACAGGTTTTACTACATCACAGGCACATCGGACGGGCATAGACTTTCTGCCCCATAGTATTTCAACTCTCCCCATTCTGATGGCAAGGCGTTCTCATTGCCTGCGACGGCTCACGGCTTGCAAAGCCGCTTCAACGCTCGGACTGTGACTAAACGCAAGTATCCGGGTCATGTGCCTGTTCCGGTGGAGCCAGCCTTGCCCCACCTATGGCATGAGCCTGATCGCTCGCCCTGTTTTATAGAGACTGTATTCTCCAAAAGCAGAGGTCATGGCGGGCCTGTCACACAGCGCATTTCCCTTCGTATCCGGGTGCCTTTTTATTCAGTTTTCGATTTGCATGAGGGCTTGTCCGAACCTCGGGCCACCTTGACCCGAAGTGTTTTGCCTCTCATAAGCCATTTCATTTTTTGGCCTAAATCGGTACACCTTACAGAGATTTTTTCAAAATTTTTTCCAAGTGCCGCAGCCCGCGCTCGATTGCCACGCGGACTACTTTCTCATTGACACCTTCTGCCCGGGCAATATCCTGTTTCGTCATGCCAAGAATGAAGTGGGCGTAAATCCGTTTTGCCTGTTTGTCCGGCAAGCTGGCAATAGCAGCGTGAAGCTCCTGCATGGTAACTTTCCGCTCGTACAGCTCATGGGGCGAAAGTGCGACAAAGACAACCTCATGCTCCAGCCCATCATCCCGATCAAGGGAATAGTAGGCTTTATGGCGGTATGTACGCAGCCGGTAGGCAGCCTCCTTGCGGTCAAATTCTTTGAACATTTCAGCAACTTCGTCCGATACTTCCATGAAGCAATCCGATGTATAAAACGGGTAGTAGTCCCGCAGATTGATAATAGCCATAATGACCTCCGTTTCGGTTGTTGGTTGACGAGTGACCGAAACGAAGGCGGCGGTGAGCGACACCGGGGAATGACTTCGGGCCAACATGGCCCGAAGCAACCCCATAAGAACGCAAAAGCGCCCGGGCGGCACAAGGCCACTCGGACGCATGAAATGACATAATAGTTAAGGTTCCAACAAATTTCGCATACATAGCCGGGATAACCCGGAGGCGGAGCTATGCTTTTTTTAACTGGTGCAAGATATGAGGACTACGAAAAAGTACAATCAACACGGCGGCATCCTCCTAATTGCCGCCGGAAAATTGCATAATAAAAGGGTCGTCGTTAGGTTCTCAGACAAAAAGAAGCGGCGGCT
>DXBO01000039.1 GCA_019116485.1 Candidatus Gemmiger excrementavium | reverse complement strand
TAAATAGGGACGATAAGAACATGATAACAATCCAAAAATACACCCAAGGATTAATAGCACTAAAACTTCCTATATAACCTAATACAAGATATAGCAATATTGCAAGTATCACTGGAATAAAATATGCTATTTTCTTCATGGCATACTACCTCCGCAAACTCAAATCTGTTACCCTATTCATTAATGATAAATTATATCACATAGAGAGTGAGTAAATCTATCGCCAAACGCTGAAACTGCCAGAACAGCTTTCCTTACCCGGTCCAAAGGCCGAATATGGTGTATATTGTCAGACGCTTCTGTTTGGAAAATGTAATAATTGTAATTTTGAATGAATTACTTTATTACGAGCATCCGTCTAAGGCGCGGAAACTTTTTTGCGCGATAGCGCGTTGGAGCGGCATATAACTGAATACAAAAACGCCCCAGCGGCGGGACCCGGCAGGGTCTTGCGGCGGGAGCGTTCCGTTTTGTTAGGGGGGCGGCGGCTTACAGCGCGGCCATGGCGTTCTGAATGTCCGCCTCACTGGCGCGCATGGCCTGCAGCGTGCGGTCCATCAGCGTGTCCAGTTCCCAGCCCAGGCGCTCGGCCCCTTCCCGGATCACATCCCGGGAGCAGCCGGCGGCAAACTTTTTATCCTTGAACTTCTTTTTCAGGCTGGACAACTCCATGTCGGTGCAGCTCTTGCTGGGGCGCATTTTGGCGGCGGCGCCAATCAGCCCGGTCAGTTCGTCGGCAGCGAACAGCACCTTTTCCATCTCGTGTTCAGGCTCCACGTCGCTGCACAGGCCGTAGGCGTGGCTGCACACCGCGTGAGTCAGCGCCTCGCTGGCACCGGCGGCGGGCAGAAGCTCGGCGGCCTTCACGCAATGCTGGTCGGGCCAGCGCTCAAAATCCACGTCGTGCAAAAGGCCGCACAGCGCCCAGAAATCGGCATCTTCACCGTACCCCAACTCGTTGGCATACCAGCGCATGACCGCTTCCACGGTCAGGGCATGCTGCAGGTGAAAGGGCTCCTGGTTGTATTCCCGCAGCAGGTCCCAGGCCTGCTGCCGTGTCATTCCTGCTTCCATCGTTTTTGGCTCCTTTCTATCAGCCCAACGCCTGGATGGACTCCCGGATCTTGGCGGCTTTCTCTTCGGCGGCGGCCAGCTTGGCGCGGGTGGCCTCCACCAGTTGGGCGGGGGCTTTCTCCACAAATTTCGGGTTGTTCAGCTGGTTCTGGAACATAGTAACCTCTTTTTCGGCCTTGGTCAGTTCCTTGTTGAGACGGGCCAGCTCCTTCTCCCGGTCAATCAGCTCCATCATGGGGATATAACCCTTGGCGGCGGGGGTGGACACCGTCACCATACCTTCGGTGAGGCCGTCATATTTGGCGGTCAGCGTCACGTCGGTGGCAAAGGCGAACCGGGCCAGATAAGCGCCGCCTTTTTCAAAGGCCGCAGGGGCGGAAGTCTCGATGACCATGGAGGTCTTTTTGGCGGGGTGGACGTTCATTTCGCTGCGCATGGCGCGCACGGCCTTGATGTAGTCCATCAGCTTCTCGAAGTCGGCGCACTCATCCTCCCAGACCGGCATATCACTGCCCGGCCAGGCCTGCAGCATGATGGTCTCCTCGCTGCCGGGCAGGGCCTGATAAATCTCCTCGGTGATGAAGGGCATGAAGGGGTGCAGCAGCTTCAGGGCTTTGTCCAGCACATAGACCAGCACCTTGCGTGCGGTATCGGCCTGGGTAGTGTCGTCGCTGTTCAGGCGGGACTTGCAAATCTCGATATACCAGTCACAGTAGACCTCCCAGATGAAGTTCTCGATCTTTTCGGCAGCCAGGCCCAGTTCGTACTTGTCCAGGTTGGCGGTGGCTTCGGCGGCCACCTTCGCCAGTTCGGACAGCACCCACTTGTCGCTCATATCCAGCAGCGCCTCGTCGGGCATGCCGGGGGCGAAATCCTCGGGCAGGTTCATCAGCACAAAGCGGGCGGCGTTCCACAGCTTGTTGGCGAAATTGCGGCTGGCGGTGACCTTTTCATCGCTGTAGCGCATATCGTTGCCGGCGGTGGAACCCACGATCAGCATCATGCGCAAAGCGTCGGCGCCGTACTGCTCGATGACTTCCAGCGGGTCGATACCGTTGCCCAGGCTCTTGGACATCTTGCGGCCCTGGCTGTCCCGGACGATGCCGTGGATCAGCACGGTGTCAAAGGGAGCCTTGCCGGTGTAGGCCAGGCCCGAGAAGATCATGCGGGAAACCCAGAACCCGATGATGTCGTAGCCGGTGACCAGGGTGCTGGTGGGGTAGAAGTAGTTGTAATCCTCGGCGTTCTCGTTGGGCCAGCCCAGGGTGGAGAAAGGCCACAGGGCCGAGCTGAACCAAGTGTCCAGGGTGTCGGGGTCCTGGGTCAGATGCACGCCGCCGCACTTGGGGCAGACGGAGGGGGCCTCTTTGGCAACTACGGTCTCGCCGCAGTCGTCGCAGTACCAGGCGGGAATCTGATGGCCCCACCACAGCTGGCGGCTGATGCACCAGTCGCGGCCGCCCTTCATCCAGTTGATATAGTTCTTGGTGAAGCGCTCGGGCACAAACTTGATGTCGCCCTTTTCCACACTCTCGATGGCGGGCAGGGCCAGGGGCTCCATCTTGACGAACCACTGCTTGGAGACCATGGGCTCGATGACCGAGTGGCAGCGGTAGCAGGTGCCCACATCGTGGGTGATGCTCTCGGTCTCTTTCAGGGCGCCGCAGGCTTCCAGGTCGGCCAGAATGGCCTTGCGGGCTTCCAGGGCGGTCATGCCGGCGTACTTGCCGCAGTCCAGCACGTCGGGTTCGTCGGCAGCGGCGCGCCCGGCGGCTTTTTCGGCGTCCACGGCGGCCTTGTCGGCGGCGCCGGTCATGTGGCCGTCGTAGGTCAGTACCCGGATTATGGGCAGATCGTGGCGCTTGCCCACCTCAAAGTCGTTGGGGTCGTGGGCGGGGGTGATCTTCACGACGCCGGTGCCCTTTTCCATGTCGGCGTGCTCGTCGCAGACGATGGGAATCTCCCGGTCCAGCAGCGGCAGAATCACGTGGCAGCCGTGCAGGTGGTCGTAGCGGGGGTCCTCGGGGTTGATGGCCACGGCGGTATCGCCCAGCATGGTTTCAGGGCGGGTGGTGGCCAGTTCCAGCGTTTCGCCGGTCTCCTTTACCTTATACAGCAGGTGCCAGAAGCTGCCCTCCTTGGCCTCATACTCCACCTCGGCGTCGGAAATGGAGGTGTTACAGTGGGGGCACCAGTTGACCATGCGGTTGCCCCGGTAGATGAGGCCCTTGTCGTACAGGCGGACGAACACTTCCTTGACGGCGTCGGAGCAGCCTTCATCCATGGTGAAGCGCTCCCGCTCCCAGTCACAGGAACAGCCCAGCTTTTTCAGCTGGCTGACGATGCGGTTGCCGTAGGTGTTCTTCCAGTCCCAGGCGCGCGCCAGAAAGCCGTCGCGGCCTACCATTTCTTTGGTCAGGCCCTCTTCCCGCATCTTGGCCACGACTTTTGCCTCGGTGGCGATGGAAGCATGGTCGGTGCCCGGCACCCACAGGGCGGCGTAGCCCTGCATCCGTTTGTAGCGGGTCAGGATGTCCTGCCAGGTCTCGTCCATGGCGTGGCCCATGTGCAGCTGGCCGGTGACGTTGGGCGGCGGCATCACGATGGTGAAAGGCTTTTTGCTGCGGTCAATCTGGGTATGGAAATACCCTTTGTCGCACCAGTTCTGATAGATGCGATCTTCGGCGCCCTGGGGCGCGTACTGTTTGGCCAGTTCTTTCGGCATAGAATAAACCTCCTGTTGTGTGCGGGGCTGCATTTTTGTACAGAAAAAGGCCGCCCCATGAACGGATCATGGGACGGCCTGAAAATCAGGTCGCGGTACCACCCAAGTTGCCTTTTTGCAAAGGCCGCTTTGCGGCAGGGAACATCCCCACCTGCCCGGATAACGGCGGCAAACCCGTGCGCGGCTGGCGGCCCCAGGGCCCTCACCGCGCCTGCTCCCAAGTGACAGCGCCTTGCTCTCTCTGCCGGGCTTGCACCCACCGCCGGCTCTCTGCAAAAGCGGGACAAAGCGCACTCTTTTTCACAGCATTTATAATAAGTATCCTACCGCAGCACCCGGCGGTTGTCAAGGGGCAAATTTCCGCAGGGGCGGTTTTGCCTTGACAAAGGCTGCCCCCACGGTATATAGTGCAAACAACAGCAATGGAAGAGAGGAAGTTTCTATGGAATTGGCACTCATCACCGCCCAGCAGGTCTTTGCGCTGCTGCTTATGATCGCGGTGGGCGCAATCGCCTGCAAGGCCGGCGTTTTTAAACCGGCGGAAAAATCCGTGCTGGCCAACCTGCTGCTCTATGTGGTGGTCCCGGCCATGGTGCTGGATTCCTATATGGTAGAGTTTGACCCCGCCACCTTCCACAACCTGCTGCTGGCCTTCGGGCTGGGCACGGTGGCGCTGCTGGTGGGCGTCGCGGCGGCTTGGGTACTCACCCGGCGGGTGGACAAACAAAACCGGGATATTTTGTGGTTTGCCTGTGCCTTTTCCAACGCCGGATATATGGGTTTCCCGCTGATCCGCGCCCTGTTTGGCGCCGAGGGGCTGCTCTACGCCAGCGCTTTTGTCACAGTGTTCAATATTCTGATCTGGACCATCGGTTATGTGGTGTTGTCCGGCCGGGCGGACCCCCGGGCCATTGTGCGCAGCGTCGTCACCTGTCCCTGTATCATTGCGGTGGCGCTGGGCCTGGTGCTTTATCTGGGGCGGGTGCCTTTGCCCGAAGTCATCACCGGCCCGGTGGGGGCTATCGGGGATATGAATACGCCGCTCTCCATGATTATCACCGGCGCCACCATCGCTGCCAGCAACGTCAAAAAGTTGCTGCATAACAGAAAAATCTTTTTCGCCTGGGGCACCCGCATGCTGTTGATCCCGGCGGTGGAACTGGCCCTTTTTGCGCTGCTGGGGGTGCATGGCACGGTGGCCACCATCGTGCTGCTGCTGGAAGCCTGCCCCTGTGCGGCCATTACCACCATGTTTGCCATCCAGTTCCACCATGACGAGGAGCTGGCTGCCGGTTCGGTGGTATTGTCCACCCTGTCCAGCATCGTGACTCTGCCGCTTTATGCGTTGCTGCTCACGGCCGTGCTATGAGCTTTTTTCCAGCCTTTCCCTTGCCGCAAGGGGCGTCGGGTGCTATAATAGCCTTTTATAGAGGAGTAACGCAGACCAAAGGAGTACTATGCAAACAGAAAAGACAAGCCCGTGGATCATCGCATTCCGGGTGATTTTTACCGTGGCGCTATGTGCCTGTATCGCGTTCATCTTTCGCAATTCACTGGAAAGCGGGGCGATATCCTCAGCCCGCAGCCAGGCCGTTACCCAGGTCGTCAACGAGGTGTTGGGCAAGGTGGGCCTGGGCCCCATGTCGGAACATATTATCCGAAAATTGGCCCACTTTCTGGAATTTGCGCTGGAAGGTTTCCTGCTCATGCTCTGCCTGCGGGTCTATACCCGCCACTTTGTGCGGCATATGAGCTGGCCTCTGCTGGGCGGCCTGACCACCGCGCTGATGGATGAGACCATTCAGCTGCGCATTCCCAACCGCAGTTCTTCGGTGGTGGATGTGTGGATCGACATGACCGGTGTGGTGGCAGGCCTGCTGGCAGCGCTGGTGATTTTGCTCATTGTACGCGCCCTGACCGCTTTTGCCCGCATAGAGCGGGAAAACCGTGCCCTGCGTGCCGAGCGGGAGGAACTGCGCCGCATCCAGCGGGAGCAGGAACATGAGCGGCTGGCCCAGCGGGCAGCCCACAGGGCTTTTGCGGAGCGGGAGGAACCGCCTTCCGAAGCGGCCCTGGACAAGGATGAGGAGGACGAGACAACATGACGACCCAACAGGCGATTGCGGCCCTGCACGCCCTGCCCCGTCTGGGCGACGGCAGACCGGGGCTGGACCGGATGCACAATCTGCTGGACCATCTGGGTAACCCGGAAAAGGATCTGCAGTGCATCCATATTGCCGGCACCAACGGCAAAGGCAGCCTGGCGGCCATGACCGCCTCCATCCTGACGGCTGCCGGGTACAAGACCGGCTTGACCATCAGCCCTTTTGTGGTGGAATTTCGGGAACGATTCCAGATCGACGGACAGATGATTCCGCCCCGCACGCTGGCCCAGCTGACCGAAAAGGTAATGGACGCCATTGACGACATCCGGCAGGAGGGCGGCGAGACCCCGGTGGAGTTCGAGGCTGTCACAGCGGTGGCCATGCTGTGGTTTGCCCGGGAGAAATGCGACCTGGTGGTACTGGAGACTGGTCTGGGAGGACGGTATGACGCCACCAATGCCGTGCCCCACACCTTGGTGGCGGCCATCACCCGCATCGGTTACGACCATACTGAACTGCTGGGGGATACCCTGGATAAAATCGCTGCCGAGAAGGCCGGTATCATCAAAGAGGGTTGCGCGGTGGTCTGTTACCCCGACCAGCCTCCTGAAGCAATGGGGCCTATCCTGGCGGCAGCAGCCGAAGCCCATACCAGCATTCTGACGCCGGAAACAGAGGATATCCGTTTTTTGCCCGGCAAACGGCTGGAAAACCGGGTGGATTACGGCGGGTACCAGGCGGCGTTGGGGCTCATCGGCACCCATCAGGCCAACCATGCGGCTATGGCGGTAGAGATCGCTTTGGCTCTCTGGAGGGAATTCGGCTATGAAATTTCCGACGAGGCCATTCTGCGCGGGTTGGAGTCAGCCCGCATGCCGGCCCGCATTGAGGTGCTTCGCCGCCGCCCGTTGTTGCTGCTGGACGGATGCCACAACCCGGATGGCGCCGCCGTGCTGGCCCAGACGCTGGACAAGGCCGGGTATGAGGAAAACCTGGTAGGCGTGCTGGGGGTTCTGGCCGACAAGGACTACAAAAAGATGCTGGAATTGCTTGCCCCGGCCTTTGCCAAGTTCTATACCGTGACTCCCAACTGTCCCCGGGCGCTCAGCGCCGAAGCGCTGCAGCGGGAAGCCCGTTTTCATCTGGAGTCCGAGGCTGCCGATACGTTGCCCCATGCCCTGCGTGCCGCGGTGGACTATGCCGAGGAGCACAACCTGGCCGGTGTAGTGGTCTGCGGCTCGCTGTACCTGGCGGCCGAGGCACGGCCCTGGCTGCTGAAAGAGGCGGAAAAATAATCCGCCGCTGCCCTGTTTCAACAAAATACACAGCCCAAAGCCTGTATCGTAAAGATACAGGCTTTTTTGTATGGCTCCGGCGGTACAAACGGCCTACCAAAGAAAAGGGGACGACCTTATGGCAAAGGTATATTTTGTGCCGGGCAGCGGTACGCTGGCGGCGTATCTCAGCGGCGAAATCGACCACCATGCCGCACAGTCGCTCCGGCGGGAAATCGACGCCCAGGTGGATGATCGTCTGCCGGAATTGCTCACACTGGATTTTTCCGGCGTAACTTTTATGGATTCCTCCGGTGTGGGGCTGATCCTGGGGCGGGACAAGCACGTGGCGTCCCTGGGCGGGCGCCTGACCGTACAGAATCCGCCGCCCGCTGTGCGCCGCATGCTGGACCTTGCCCGTATTACTTATGCCTGAAAGGATGACCGCCATGAAAATGCTTAACCAGGTCAAGATCACCTTTGCCAGCCGCTCTGTCAACGAGGGCTTTGCCCGCGCCGCCCTGGCGGCCTTTTTGGTTCAGCTGGACCCCACAGTGCCCCAGCTGGCAGACCTAAAGACCGCTGTGTCGGAAGCTGTGACCAACTGCATCGTGCATGCCTACCCGGAGGGGATCGGCCCTATCACCCTGACCGCCGGCCTGTATGAAAACGGTCTGGTCCGTATCACCGTCAGTGACCGCGGCATCGGTATGGAGGATGTGGCCAAAGCCATGGAACCTATGTATACCACTGGCGACCCGTCGGAACGGGCCGGGCTTGGATTCGCTGTTATGCAGAGTTTCATGGATAAGGTTCGGGTATCTTCCACTCCCGGCAAGGGGACCCGGGTCACGCTGACCAAACGGCTGGATGCCCGTGTCTGAACCCCTTACATATTCATAAGGGGGGATACTATGCCCGCACAAAGCCTGGAACAAATGCCACGCGCGGAATTTATCGAGAAGAATCTGGGTCTGGTCCACGCCTGCGCCGGACGCTTTAAAGGTAGGGGAATCGAATACGAGGAATTGTATGCGGCAGGATGTCTGGGGCTGGTCAAGGCCTGCGACGGGTTCGACACGGGCCGCGGAGTCTGCTTTTCCACCTATGCGGTGCCGGTGATCCTGGGAGAGATCAAAAAGCTCTTTCGGGACGGCGGTACGGTGAAGGTCAGTCGTTCTCTTAAAGAATTGAGCATCAAGATTCATGCAGAGCGGGAACGCTGCCTGAAGCAGACAGGGCAGGAACCAGGAGTGATGCAGCTGGCAGAAACACTGCATACCACACCGGAGCAGATCGCGCTGGCCATCCGGGCATCCATGCCGGTGCTTTCCCTGACGCCCGCCGACAATGAGGATGGGCAGAGGGAATGGGATGTACCGGTAGACTCGCCGGAAGAAAGTCTGTCGGACCGTATTGGCCTGGAAGAGGTAATGGATAAACTCTCGCCTCAGGACCGGCAGATGATCCGGCTGCGTTTTTTTGGCGGACGCACCCAGAGTGAAACAGCCAGGGTGTTGGGTACTACACAGGTGCAGGTATCGCGCCGGGAACGAAAAATCCTGCAATGGATGCGAGGACAATTGCTCGGGGAAAATCTGCCGGCTCTGTAGGAAAACAAGCTATCAAGCGTGTGTTTTGGCGCGGTCATTCGTCAAAATGCACGCTTTTGGTTTTGCGGATTGTGCGTCTTACCAAAAGTGCTACTTTTGCATTGACAAGAAATTTACAATGTGATATGATACGCTCACCACATCAGGAAACAACGATGCAGCGTTTTCTTAGAAAAAAGTCGAAAAAAATGCAAAAAAGTCGTTGACAAACGAAACCGGGTGTGGTAT
>DXBO01000005.1 GCA_019116485.1 Candidatus Gemmiger excrementavium | reverse complement strand
GGTTCTTCATGTTCACTTATCCTCTGCAAAAATTTAGTCGATGGTGTCTGGTTTTTCCACTGCCCATAAAGCCGGCACAGGGCTTACCTGACTGCGGCCCCTTTTTCGTGTTTGGCTGGAATTCGCTTGAGAATTTCCCTGCTGATTTCCTGGGTCGGTTTTTCCACAAATTTCATGGAAAGCCAGCCAAAGAGAGCCGACAGGGCGGTGCAGACCAACAGTTCTGCCGCAAAGGGTACGGCAAGGCCCCACTTCAGCACCAAGTATTCCACCGTCTGCTGGATAAAGAAGCCCCAGAGATAGATCCCGTACGATATTTCCAGATTTTCGGCCCACTTTCCGCCAAAGCTTATGGGATTCACAAAGGAGAATGACAGAACCAGGTAGGCAAACGCCGGCGTAAAAAATATGGTATAGAGCGGCGCCTGGAAATCAAAGCAGGAAAAGCCGATCATCAAAAGGATCGCAACGGGCAAGTTCAAATACTTTGAGAGTTTCTCCTCAAACAGTGTATATACCATTCCGATAAAGTAAAACGGCAGTACCTCCATCGCCGCCACCCAGTCTGTGGCATAAAAGACAAGCCTTGTGCCGGGCGCCAGAGAAAGGCCGACCGAGGCCGCAAAGACAGCCACACAAAGCCCGGAACAGACCGCCGCGCCCGCGCGCCGGTTCTTAATTTTTTGAAACAAAAAGCAGAAAACCGGTATAAAAAGATACATAAACACTTCAACCGGCAGCGTCCACAAAGAACCGTTTACGGCATTGGGATAAGGGTTTGTCTCAAAGACGCCGGGCAAGACATAGACAATGTACAGCCGCAAATTGTGGAAATACGCCCACAGCGAAGGGTTGGCATAGTATTCTGCCGCCGGCAGACGGCTTAACATCGGACCGAAAACAAGGGCCGCCAGGACAACGAAGGCGGCCAAAGAAGGCCAGATGCGAACAAACCGTTTGATCGCATACCGGAGCGGATGCGGGTCGGAAAGCCAACTTTTTGTAATAAGGACACCGCCGAGCAGGAAAAATATCTTAACGCCCAGCCCTTGCACGGCATGCCCCCAGAGCAAGGTGGGTGATCGGCCCATAATATAACTCATATGGCCGGACAGCACCAAAAGCGCTGCGATCAGCCGGATGAGCGTTACGCTGTGGTTTCTGTGATGCATGTTGATCCCCTTTAGATCCGCCTCAGCAAAAAGACTGCGCCGCTGCGGCAGGCTTTATACCGCAGCAAAAGGCGCAAAACGAAAGCCTGTTTTCCCAGCCCTGAAACGGTCTTGTTCAAGCTGCCCGACTTTCGAAGATAGGTACAGAAATCCTGGATACAGCGATCCCGTATCGCTGTATTGGGGGCATACCGAACAATGTATTGCAAAACCGCCAGCACTTTGCCCCATTCCCACAGGCGGTAGGCCTGTTCTTCCGGCCCGGTCAGCGGCTGCGGATGGAACAGCGCTTCCTGCCGGCGCATCAGCGGAATTTCATCCTCACACACGCCTGCATAAAAACTGTGCATGGCGGAACCTTCACGCTGGATATAATGATACAACTTTTGCGTTGTCACCGCAATCTCGCGGCAGCACAGCAGATAGTCCTGCACAAAATACGCGTCCTCGCAGCGGCGCACCCGTTCCGGAAAGCGCAGGTTCTTCTGCCGTATGATCTGTGTCAAATACAGTTTGTTGCAGGGATAGTTGATATACACCGGGTTGGCATAGCGGGAAGGTGTTGTGCGCAGGGTATGGATTGAGACAACCTCCTCCCGCACCTTTTCGTTCCAGCCGGAGGTATCGTATACACAGCAAACAGCCAGCTGCGTATGGCGCAGCGTTTTGAGCAGCACCGCCAAAAAGGTCGGTTCCACCCGGTCATCTGCATCCACAAAGGCCAGGTATCTGCCCTGTGCGGCTTCGATGCCGGCATTGCGGGCCGCCGAGACCCCCCGGTTGGGCTGGTGGATCACACGCACCCGCGGTTCCCTGGCCGCCCAGGCATCACAGCGGGCCGGTGAATCATCGGTGCTGCCGTCATCTACAAGGATGGCTTCCCAGTTTTGCAGGGTCTGGGCCTCCAGGCTGTCCAGGCAAACATCGAGATAAGGGCCGCAGTTATAAACCGGTATGACCACAGAGATCCGATCCGGCATATCAGCCACCGCCCTTTCGGCCGCCTTCTATGCGGCCGGTTTTTCCAAGCATAAAGTCAACCGCACCCCGCCAATGGCCATAGCTGCGCCCGTAGCGGTGCCCACACAGGGCGGCAACCGCACAGCTGCCTGCGCCAAGCGTCACCTCCCGCGCGCCGAGAAGCCATCGGTACGGCTTTGCGCGCCCTTTGCAGCGCAGATAGAGCGTGTTGCGGGTGATGTAATAGACCGAGAGCATTCCGCCCGCCGTTGCGCCCGCTTTATGCCACAGCTTTGCCTGAGGTATATACCAAAGCGGGATTCCGGCATCCGCCAGGCGGGTGCAGTAATCCACATCCTCACAGTACATGAACAGTGTTTCGTCCAGATAACCGACCTGTTCAATCACCGCGCGGGGCAACAGCACGCAGCAGAAGGTGATGAAACTGACAGGCTTTTTCCTGCTATATGCCGGGCCGTCCTTTTGGTGGCCGCCCTCATGGGTCACCCCGCGGGTGCGCCGGTTCAGGGCGCCGCCGGCAAACCAGATTCTGTCCGGCGGGTTCATGAACAGCATCTTCGGGCAGGATACGGCGCCGGGCGGCGTTTCTTTCAACAGCTGCTCCAGCATATCCGGGGCGCAGACGGTGTCATTGTTGAGCAGCAGCACCGCATCAGCGCCATCCTGCAAGGCGCGGCGCATCCCCAGGTTGTAGGCCGCTGCAAAGCCAAGATTGTTTGTCTGTGGAAGGAAAACATCCTGCCCCTGCAAATTTTGCTGCAAATGTTCGGCCGAGTCATCTGTGGATGCATCATCCACAAGATAGATGCGAAAATCCCGGCAGCTCTGTTCGCGCAGGCTGTTCAGACAGCGGATTGTATCCGGCCAGCCATTGTAGTTGGATATAATGATTCCGACCCGCATTGCAAAACTCCTACCCGAAGCACAAATTTACCAGGGAACGTGAATTTTACCAAATTTGTGCCCTTACACCCTTTTCTTACAGATACCTGATTCATTATACATCAAACTGCAGTTTATCGCAAACCATTTTCTCTATCTCAAAACTATTGTAAGGAAATCTTTTTACTTCGGCAGCCGCACACAAAAAAGTACCCGCGTACCATTGGGTACGCGGGTACTGACACGGTTTCTTTTGAAACCGCTCAAAGACATTCAGAAGAAGCCGCTCTTGCTATGGCTCAGACAACCATACCGTATCTGATGTTGTAGGTGCGGCCATTCTCCTCATAGGTGCCGACAAAGTCCTTCTGCATCTGGCCGTCTTTGCACAGGTACTGATGACCGTTGTACTCATACAGGCCGTTGAAACCAACATCCAGCGCGCCCTTGCTGATGACGAACCAGTTGTTGTTATACAGAACCAGATCGCTGAAGTCCTCACGGACCTTGCCGCTGGAAATGTAGTACCAGTTGTTGCTGTGCGGGTCCTTGACAAGGCCGGTCATATCGGTCTGATACTGGCCATAGGACAGGTAGTAGGTACCTTCGCCCTCTTCTTCAATGAAACCGTTGACGCTGGTATCCAGCTTGCCCTTGGTCAGCCAGAAGAAGTGGTCATTGTACCAGACACGGCCGTTGGTGTCCTCGCGGACCTGACCGCTGGAAATGTAGTACCAGTCATCGTCATCGCCGTTCGGGTCCTTGACGAGCTGGGTGAGATCGGTGCGGACCTGGCCGGCCGAGACATAGAACTTGGCGCCATTATACGGCACAAAGCCGGCAAATTCCACATCCAGCACACCGTTGGTCACATAGAACCAGGTGTTGTCGCCGTACATGACGACGCCGGTCTTGCTGCTGTCAAACACACCATCGGTGTAGTAACGCCAGACACCGTCGTCATCCTTGCGCAGGCCGGTGTACTTTTTGTTCAGGGCGTCCAGAATATCTTCCTTCTGTGCGGAATAGGTGCCAAGCACCTTGCCGCTTTCATCGGTGACGGTGAAGGTGGCGTTATAAACGTTCTTACCGTCCTCTTCCTCTGTGGCAGGGTAGCTGTTTTCCTCATCAAGGACAACTTCGCCCTCCACATTCTCACGCTTGTCTTTGCAGACAGAGCACACGAGGGTCGCGGTTGCGGTGTAGCCGGTCACGACGCCGTCCTCATCGGTGATGGCAGTCCAGACCAGGTCGCTTTCCGACTCCAGCGCATAGGCATGGGCGCCGGGTTCCTTTTCGACCTTGGTAGAGACCGTAAAGGTGCCGTTGGGCAGCTCGCCGGAAGCCGTGTAGGTAACGGTCGCGCCGGTATCGCAGGAACCTTCCACCGCGCTGGGTGTGGCGGGGTAGTCCTGGGCGTTGCTGACGGTGACGCCCCACTCGGTGCTGGTCAGGCTGTTCTCCGCAGCAAAGATGTCAAGGTTACCGTTCGCGCAGAGCTGGCAGGTTGCGGAGGTGAAATTCACGCCAGTGCCATCCGCAGTCCAAACGGGATCAGTCGGCACATACGTGTGGCCGGCAACCTCAACGGCCTCGTCATAGATAGCCTTCTTGACTTTGTACTCTTCAAGGCGGGCCTGGTAGTCTTCCTCATCCTCCCACTGATTTTCCTTGGGCTCGGTGGGTTCGGAGATCGAATAGCCGCACATCGTGCAGACATAGCTGCTGCCGGTGTTCCAGTTGTCGTTGTCGTCCTTGGTGTAGTACTCTTCATTCACCAGGATGTAGTGATGGTGGGCCGGGGCCGTGCCTTCCTCTTCAACGCGGGTATCAGGCTGGATGGCGCCGCAGGTGGTGCAGCGCTTTTCGGTGTAGGCGTTGTGGCCGCAGAAGGCATCCACGCTCACGCTCACATCGCCGTATTCATGCTCACTGCCCGCGAAGTGCGCCATCTCCATCGTGCCGACAACATTGGCAACCCACATGAACTCGTCGTTGTCATTGATGGACTGCTCATAGCCCATCTGGTCCATGATGTCGCCGTAATCGAAATCACCGTTGTCGCCGGCCATGCTGCTGGCGTAGGAGTTGTAATCCGGGTCGTAGTTGGTTTCCTCAAACTCATAGCCACAGCTCGAGGGATCGGTATAGTCATGGGGATCACGGCCGGCGATGTAAGAAAGGTTGGTCGCGATATCCACATACAGCTGGCCGTCGTCCTTCAGGGCCATGCCGGCAATCGGGTGATTCTGGAAGGTAAAGTCAGCTTCTTCCGCAGAGTTCACCATATCGAAGGCCATCGCACCGAAGGCAACCGTGTCGTCGCGCTTGGTGTAGACGGTGTTGTACTCCTTGACCTTGGCGACATCGCCGGTGGCAATGTCATAGCTCAGGATGCAGTTGGAGAGGTTGAAATACACCTTGCCCTTGTAGTAGACGGGGGTGATGCTCATCGAAGGATAGATATCCTGCTCGGTGACGAACTGGTTGTAGAGTTCGGTGAGCATCTCGTTGGCAGTCGGCTGACCGTCCTTCCAAACCTGCACAGAATCGCCGCTGGTGAAATCGATCAGGGTTTCGTAGTTGGTATCGCCATCGGTGCCGGCGTCGGTACCGGTGATCTGGTGGCGGACAATCTTAAGGTCGGGATTCTCGTAGTTTTCGAGATCCATATCCTGGAAGTTGCCTTCGCTGCTGTTGTACTCTTCCATCATCGTGATCAGGTCGGTGGAGCTGTACGTATAATAGAAGTAGCTGCCGTCCGAATAGACGTTGCTGTTCACGCGGGCAATCCAGGAATCTTCGTAATCGGTGTTGTCGGCCAGGTCTTCGTACAGGGTTCGAATGCCGGTCTCCGCATCGTAGTTGCCGTCAAGCATATTCCGCAGCGAATCATCGCTGACCAGGAAGTATGTATGGTTCATCGCGCCGTCGGTTTCCACGCGGTCACGCATCATGACCTCGCTCCAAACGTCGGTGTAGCAGGGGTCCACATAGTACCACTTGCCGTCCACCTTGACCGCATTCCAGAAGTGGTCGGAACTGAAGTCGGGCTGCGTCTCGCCGTACATCGTGACAGCCGCCTGGAAGGTGATGCGGACCATATCGACAACGTAGGTGCCTTCCCCGGCAACCACGTTGCCGGTTTCTTCATCATACACATAGACGCCGTCATCCAGGCCCTTCCACTGGGTCGCATCGCTCATGTTGGCGTCCGCACTGGTGCCGTAGATTTCGGGGTGCATATACTGAACCAGGTAGGCAAACGCCTTGGCATAGCCCATGCAGACCGAAGCGCCGCTGGCCAGCGCGCCGATGTGGTTGCCTTCCCAGTAGCCCAGAACGCCGGTGGTCAGGCCCTGTGCGGCC
>DXBO01000038.1 GCA_019116485.1 Candidatus Gemmiger excrementavium | reverse complement strand
AGATGTTCAGGGCGTGGGTGGCCACGGTGCGGGCGGAGACGTGGAACACGGCGGGCAGCAGCTCGCCGGAGAGCTTGTACATGTTGGGGATCATCAGCAGCAGGCCCTGGGAAGCGGTGAAGGTGGTGGTGATGGCACCGGTGCCGAGGGAGCCGTGCACCGCACCGGCAGCACCGGCCTCGGATTCCATCTCAACAACCTTGACCTGGTTGCCAAAGATGTTTTTCAGGCCGGCCGCGCTCCACTGGTCGACGGTGTCGGCCATGGGGCTGGACGGGGTGATGGGGTAGATGGCAGCCACATCGGTGAACGCATAGGCTACGTGCGCCGCAGCGGTATTGCCGTCCATAGACTGTTTTGCTCTGGGCATTTTTCTTCCTCCATTTTCAAGAGTAGTTTTGCATTCTGTGCAAAGAGGTCAACCCTGCACAGGCCCACGCCTGCCCGTCCCCGGGGCGATGTTTTGCTCCCGCCACGGGGCCGAAAAGACGCTTTTGCATAGCTTTATTGTACCAAAAAACCACTGGATTCGTAAAGGGTTTTTGTTTAGAATGTTGCACAGATTTTTTTTCGCGTTGTGTGCATTTTGCCTATTTTTACACAGGCTCCCGGGGGTGTCCGGTTTTACAGCCCCGGTAATGGTACTTTGTGATTTTTTTGGCATACCC
This sequence comes from Candidatus Gemmiger excrementavium, assembly GCA_019116485.1. Classification (GTDB taxonomy): domain Bacteria; phylum Bacillota; class Clostridia; order Oscillospirales; family Ruminococcaceae; genus Gemmiger; species Gemmiger excrementavium. Next base: position 15,008 of record DXBO01000038.1, on the reverse strand, counting down.
TGCCGGTCACAGAATTTCCCGTACCGTCAGGGTTTTGTCCGCCACGGTGAACCGCACGGTGTGCCCGGCAAAATCCAGGGCATAGACCCGGGTTTCGTCGTTCTGGTAGGCGGGGCGGGGGTCGTTTTGCAGCACCCCCAGCAGGGCCGCCTGCTTTTCTTTGGGCATTTTGTCCAACAGTTCCGGCGGGCAGGCCACGGTCAGGGCGTAGTGGGCGGTGGCGTCCGCAAAGCCGCCCCGGGCTTCCGGGTGGGCGTCCACGTAAGGCAGGTAGGGTTTTATATCAAAAATCGGCGTGCCGTCCAGCAGGTCCGCCCCTTTCACCAGCAAATCGCACCCGTCTATGCCTGCCAGTTCCACGCAGCTAAGGCCCAGGGCGTTGGGGCGGTAGGGGCTGCGGGTGGCGAACACGCCGCGCCGGGCGTTGCCACCCAGGCGGGGCGGGCGCACGGTGGGCCGCCAGTGCTTGCCGGCGGCGTATTCCGCCGCCACGGTGGAAAACTGCCAGATCAGCCACAGGTGGCTGAACCCTTCCAGCCCCACCAGGGCGTTGGGGTCCCGGTATTCCGGCGCAAACACGATGCGGGCGGTCAGTTCCGGCACCAGGCCGCTTTGCCGGGGAATGCCGAATTTTTCCTTGAAATCGGTGTGGATATAGGCGATGGGGGTGATGGCATAGCTGTCAGCCATGGCAAGGGTCCTTTCCGGGTAAAGAATAAAGAATAAAGAATAAATAATAAATGTGGTGGATCGCCGCGCCGGGGCGCGGCTCCAAAAACGGCGGGAACGCGGGCGTTTTCCACGTCGGTGTTCCGGTCTGTGATAACGGCCCCGTCAAACGTAGGGGCGGCATACATGCCGCCCGGGCAATTTTATCGTTACGGCCACGCCGCCCCTACAACCAGCGATGCATCACACCGCAAACGGTAGCATGCCGGGCCGCCATGCCACCCCTCGGCGGGGCCAAGGCGCCCGCCCTACAGTCCCACATTCATTGCACAGCAATCCGTAGGGCGGGGATTCATCCCCGCCGGGCAGCGGGACGGCTACGCCGGTGCACCGGGCTGTGATAACGGCCCCGTCAAACGCAGGGGCGGCATACATGCCGCCCGGGCAATTTTATCGTTACGGCCACGCCGCCCCTACAACCAGCGATGCATCACACCGCAAACGGTGGCATGCCGGGCCGCCATGCCACCCCTCGGCGGGGCCAAGGCGCCCGCCCTACAGTCCCACATTCATTGCACGAATCCGTAGGGCGGGGATTCATCCCCGCCGGGCGGTTTGGCCGCCACGCCCGCCCTCCGGGCCGTGATAACGGCCCCTGCCAAACGCCGGGACCTGAAATTGCCCGGCTGCCGTGGGGCGGGCCGGGCGGGGGGCGGGTTATTTCAACTGTTCCGTCAAAAATTCCTCGGTGACGGCGCGCAGGGCGGCGTCCATAACGGGGGTCGCGGGGTCTTCCTTGCCGGCAGGGCCGAAGTAGTTGTGGTCGCCGTCCACAAAGGGGTCCAGCACCACGGTGCCGTCGGGCAGGCTTTCCACAGTGGCGATGGTCTCGGTAACGGTGGATTCAGCAAACAGCGTTTCGTGCCCGGCGTAGGTCAGCAGCACAGGCAGCCCGGCTTCCCGCAGGGCGGCGTTGGGGTCGCTGTCCTGCATTTGCTGCACAAAATCGCCGCTGATCTCCACGCCCCATTTGGTGCCGGCCTTGCCGTTGGCCAGGGCCTCGGCGGCCACGGCCTCCACCTGGCTGAAATCGTCGATGTTCAGAAAATCCAGTCCCTGCAGGCCGGTGCCGTTGGCGGGGCTCCACAATACCAGGGCCTTCAGGCCGCCGCCCCGCATCTGGGGGTACAGGCTGGCCAGGCGTCCGCCCATGCTGTGGCCCACCAGGGCCACGGGGCCGGTAGCGCCGTATTCCTGCTGCATGTAAGCAATGGCGGATTGCACGTCGTCGGCCATGTTGGTCAGGGTGTAGGCGGTGTAAGGTTCGGTACTGGCGCCGCAGCCGGCAAAGTCCATGCGCACGGTGGCGATGCCTTCTTCCGCCAGGTCCTGGGCCAGTTGGGTGAAATGGGTATCGCCGCCCCGGTTGCCGGTAAAGCCGTGGCACAGCACCACCAGGGGCACATCGCCCAGACGGTTCAGTTTGCCGGGCATCTGCACGGTAGCGGGCACGGTGCCCCGCACGCCGGGAATTTCCACATCCCGCCCGGGCGGCACGGGCAGCAGCAGGTACAGTGCCCCGGCCACGCACAGTGCCAGCACCGCGATGCACAGCCACAGTACCCGCAAGGCGCGGCGGTTTTTGCGTTGATTCATAGTACCCTCCTTTTGTCTGGTGTTCGCATGATACCATCATTCAAACAGATTCTACCGGGGTTGTCAACAATAAATCGCAAAGGCAGGCGCGCACCCCCGGGCGGGCATGGGTCTGCCCGCGGGTTTTGGAGCCGCGCCTGCGGCGCGGCGATCCACCCTATTTATTATTTATTCTTTATTCTTTATTATTTAAGAAAAAACCCGGCCCGTAGGTTTCCCTGCGGGTCGGGTTTGTCGTTCTTACAGTTCGATCTTGCCGAAAGCGAAATCGTCGCCGTCGTGGATGCGCTCGGTCACTTTGGGTGCCATGGGCTTGGCGTCGGGGTCACGGGGACGGTCAGCGTATTCCCGTTCCGGCACGCTGGAACGGGGCCCGCCGAACCGCTTGCCGCTGTCGCGGCGGCTGCCGCGTCCACCGCGTCCGCCGTCCCGGCGGCCATTGCCCCGGCCATCCCGGCGGGGACCACGGCCATCCCGGCGGCCACGTCCGCCCCGGGCGCTTTCCCGGTCAGGCAGGTTGCTGGCGTTGGGGTCGGTGGAATAGATCACCACCCGGCGGGTGAAGCCTTCGCCCTTGCTTTCGCTGCGCACGCCGTCGATGTCGGCCACAGCGGTGTGGATGATGTGCCGCTCATAGGGGTTCATGGGTTCCATCTCATGGCAGCAGCCGGTGCGGATGACCCGGTCCGCAATGCGGCGGGCCAGGGCGGCCAGATCGTCTTCCCGCTTGTCGCGGTAGCCGCCCACATCCAGGCCCAGCTTGACGTAGGGGCCTTCCATACGGTTGACCACCAGGCTGGCCAGATAGGACAGGCTCTCCATGGTTTCGCCGCGGCGTCCGATCAGGGCGCCCATCCGCGCGCCGGTGACCCGCAGGATGGTGGCTTCGCCCTTTTTCCAGGCCGAGAAGGTGAAGTTTTCCACCCCCATCAGCTGGAAGATGGGCGTCAGGTAATCCACGGCGGCCTGCAGCCGGGGATCGGCGGCAATGTCCAGTTCGGTCTCGCCGTCGGCAGCCTCGGGCTCGGCTGCGGGGGCCGCAGGGGCGGCGGGGGTTTCAGGGGCCGGGGCGGGTTCTTCGGCGGCCTGGGGCGCGGGGGCTGCCACCGTTTCCTGCACGGCGGCGGTCTGCGCCACTTCGGTCACTTCCGGTTCGGGTTCCTCCACGGTCACGCGGACCTTGGCGGGAATGGTCTTGAACAGTTTACGGGCGGGAAATTCCAGCACTTCGTAGCTGACGTTGATATCGTCGCGGTCCACGCCCAGGGCGTCGCAGGCGGCCTGGACGGCATCTTCAACGGTTTTGGCGCTCATTTCCATAGTGCGCATGGTGTGTTGCCTCCTTACTTATCCTGCAGCGGGGTGGTGCGTTCATCCTTGTACAGTTCCGCTTCGCGTTTGCGGGCCAGTTCCAGGCGCAGCTTGTTGGCTTCGCCGCCGGTGACTTCCTTGGTCACGGTCTGGCCGTTTTCTTCAATGGTCAGGGTCTTTTTCTTTTTCTTTTCGGCGCGTTTGGCGGCCAGTTCCGCCTCATACTGGGCCTTGAATTTCTCGGGGCTGTAGATGCGGTAGGTGACGAAGCTCTGGCCGATCTGGAACAGGTTGGACACGCCGTAGTACAGCGAGAAGCCGACGGGGGCATTGAAGCAGAAGGACACGAACATCAGGTTCATGACCCACATCATGATCTTCATGCTGCCCTGCATCTGGGCGTCCATGCCGGAAAGTTTCTGGGTGAAGATGTAACTGGCGATCATGGTAACCGCCGCGATGATGGGGAAGATGGCGATGGGCGTGATGTTGAAACCGGGGATATCACACAGGTCCATGCCGAAGAACATGGTGTTGAAGTTCTGGATTTCGGCCACCACGTCGGCGGGGATGATGTCGGCGCTGATGACGGCGCCGCTGTGAATGGCCTGGATCAGCTGGGTCTGCATGTTGGTGGCATTGGCGGTAGCCAGGCCCAGGGTCTCGCAGGCGGTTTTGACGGCAGCGTCCGACACACCGAAGATGTAGTGCACGGGGTAGTACACCACGCCCAGGAAGCCGAACAGCACCAGCATGGTCAGCAGCATGGGCAGGCAGCCGGCCATGGGGTTGAACCCGTGTTCCTGCTGCAGCTTCATCATTTCTTCCTGCTGCTTCTGGGGGTTGTTTTTGTATTTCTGCTGGATTTCGTTCATCAGGGGCTGGAACACCGACATCTTGGCGGTGGATTTCTGCTGGTGGATGGCCAGCGGAAACAGCAGCAGCTTCATGATGAGGGTGGCAACGATCATGGTTGCCGCGTAGTTGCCGATGAGGTTGTACAGCACCTTCACCAGCGGGCCAATCAGGTTGGCCAGGAAGTAGAGAATTTGCATACCTTGTCCATTCTGCCCCGGCTGCGCCCGGAAGCGTGTATTTTAACGTAGGTCTTTGCCGCGCAGCGCAAAGACATGAGAGGCGGGATTTTTTTGTTCCTTCTTTGCAAAGAAGGAACCGAAGAAACTCCAGACAAATAAAACACAATGGTGCGGCACACACCGCGCCGGAAAAAACAGTACGCGCATCTTTCCACCACATCGCACGGCGGGGATAAATCCCCGCCCTACGGTCGGAGGAAAATTGCCGTATGCCCGGGCAATGCGGTTTTTTCGGTATCGGTAGGGCGGGGTCTTGACCCCGCCGTGGGATGTCGCCGGGGGCGCCGGTTGTTCGGGTCATGGTGCGTGGTATCGGCGGATGTAGGGGCGGCGTATACGCCGCCCGGGAGTTTTGCGGCTACGGTACGGTTGCCCGGGCGGCCTGTAGGCCGCCCCTACAACCAAAACACAAAATAGCAACCGCCGCCAAACCGCACGGCGGGGATAAATCCCCGCCCTACGGAGAATCCACGAATTTTCCGGTTCATCCCCGGGTGAGCTTCCGCCGGTCACTGACCCAGCGGCCTTTTTCCGGCACCGGGTCAAACCCGAACTTGCACAAAGGGTTGCACCGCAAAAGCCGCCAGACCGTCAGCAACAGGCCCTTGAACAGCCCGTGCACGGCCAGGGCCTGCATGGCGTATTCGCTGCAGGTGGGCACAAACCGGCAATGATGCCCCAGATGCGGGCTGATAAACCGCTTGTAGCCTTTCAGCAGCCAGATCAGCAGCCGGGTCATGGGGTATTTCCCGGGGCGGGCTGCACCGGGGCGGCAGGGGCCGCGGGCCGGGCCAGGTCCGGCAGACCGGCTTTTGCAAACAGCTTGCCCAGGGTCTTGCTCAGCTGGGTGCTTTTCAGGTGGGGGGTCTGGCCCCGGGCTACCAGTATTATATCATACCCGCCGATATTTTGCGAGAGGTGTTCACACAATGCCGCCCGCATCACCCGGCGCGCCCGGTTGCGCTGCACGGCATGGCCTACCTTTTTGGTGGCAGTCAACCCGATGCGGGTATATCCCAGCCGGTTTTTGGCCACATACAACACCACATGGGGGTGCACGTAGCTTTTGCCCCGGCCATAGACCCGGTTATACTGCCAGTTTTTGTTCAAAGTGCGGTAACGCATGGGTACAAACTCCACCAATCACAGCGCAGGGGGAACACCAACCTGCGCGGCTGTTGCCCCCTTTGCTTTCGAAAAAAGGGCTGCTGATGAATAATCAGCAACCCTTTACTTCACATCATTCCAAAGATCAGACCGTCAGGTTCTTGCGGCCCTTGGCACGGCGGCGGGCCAGCACTTTGCGGCCGTTCTTGGTGGCCATGCGCTGCAGGAAACCATGCACGCGGCTGCGCTGACGCTTCTTGGGCTGGAAAGTACGCTTCATTTTTCATTCCTCCTGTTGAAAATCCCGGTATGGGCGGTTATTTCAGGGCTTTGCCCATACAGGGGCAGCCTTGCAGACTTAGATTATACGCGATGGCGCCGCCTTTTGTCAATAGCTTTTTTACAGTTTTTTTCGCATCAGCGTACAGTTGTGGCTGCACCCATCTTTATCCACCATATTTAGTGGGGCAGGCGTTTCCCAAAGTTTTCAAAAAAATTCCTACCTATATTATAATAGGGTGTTGTTTTGGGGGCGGTTTTGTGGTATACTGTATGCAGTGTTTTTGCGCCCTTGAAAGGAAGGGCGCGATTTTTAACAGGAAGTGGGGAGTATCGTAACACATGGATTCCATCAACGACGTATTGGACGCGGCCAAGGCATATTGCCGTGAACATACTGCCGAGGCAACCTATCAGTATTACATCAGCGACATCAAGGCGGTCAGCTTTGAAAACTCCAACACCATCACGCTGGAGATACGCAACGCCTTTATCCTGGGCATTGTATCGGACCGGTACACCGCCATGCTCAAGGACGCCTTCAAATCGGTGCTGGGCTTTGACGTGGACGTGGTGTTCGTTACCCCGAAAAAGGACGAGGAAGAGGAAAAACCCAAACTGGACGAAAAGCTGCTGCCCAGCGGCCGGTATGATTTCACCTTTGAGAATTTCATCAAAGGTCCCTCCAACCAGTTTGCCTATGCGGCGGCCCAGGCGGTGGCGGCCAATCCTTCCGGCGCATACAACCCGCTGTTCATCTACGGGCCGTCGGGCCTGGGCAAGACCCACCTGCTCAACGCCATCCAGATCGAGATCAAGAAAAACCACCCGGATTTCAACATCGTGTATGTGGACTGTGAAATGTTCACCAACGAGATCATCACGGCGGTGAAAACGGCCACCACCGAGCAGTTCCGCCAGAAATACCGCCAGGCGGACGTGCTGCTCATCGACGACATCCAGTTCCTGGCCGGCAAGGAAAGTACCCAGGAAGAATTTTTCCACACCTTCAACACGCTGCACAACGACGGGCGGCAGATCGTGATCGCGTCGGACCGTCCGGCCAAAGAGATCAAGAGCCTGGAAGAGCGGCTGCGCACCCGGTTCGAGTGGGGCCTGACCGCCGACATCCAGCCGCCGGATTTCGAGACCCGGGTGGCCATCGTCAAGCGCAAGGCGGAACTTCTGAACCTGGACCTGCCCGACGACGTGGCGGAATACATCGCCAATCATCTGAAGCAGAACATCCGCCAGCTGGAAGGCGCGGTGAAAAAGCTCAATGCCTATTACATGCTGGAGGGCATCGCCCCCTGCATCGGCGTGACCACCACCGCCATCAAGGATACCCTCAACGACAGCCAGCCTATTCCCGTGACCATTGAGAAGATTCTCAACGAGGTGGCCCGCACCTACAACGTGATGCCCGCCGATATCCGGGGCAAGAAGCGCAACGCCAACGTGAGCGCGGCCCGGCAGATGACCATGTATATCATCCGGGAAGTGACCGGCATGAGCATGGAAGCCATCGGCCAGGAGTTCCAGCGGGACCATTCCACCGTGGTGTATTCCATCAAGACCATGGCCGAAAATATCACCAAGGACCAGCACCTGAAAGAAATGTGCAGCGATATCATGAAAAACGTCCGCACCTAACCTACTTTCTTGAAAGAAAGTAGGCAAAGAACTTTCAATCTTATATCCCGTGAATGGGATGGCCCTTGTATTCTCCCAAAAATCGAACATTGTTCGATTTTGTTTGGAGTTTCTTTGGTACTTTCTTTGCAAAGAAAGTACCATAAACTTATCCACAGAGTTTTCCCTTTTCAACAGGGAGTTTTCCAGAACGCGGGTGCAAAACTTGAGTTTTCCCTGTTTTCCACCATATTTTGCACAATCGGTGGAGAAAAAGTCAACGCCGGTTTTCCTTGCCGTTACCGGCATCGGCTGGGTTTTCCACCGTTTTCACACCCCCTACTACTACTACGAGAATAGTTATTAGTTTCTGCGTACAAAACACGATTTCCGTCCGCGTTTTCTCCGCCAAAAGGCGGCAAACCGGTGGAAAACAAACAAGACGCAAAAACAACTTCAACCTGCAGGGTCTTTACAAAGACCGGAGAAAGGACCTGCCATGAAATTTGAATGCGAAAAATCCCTGCTGGCCTCCGCCATTGAAGGCGTGTCCCGGGCCATCACCAACCGCTCGGCCATCCCCGTGCTGGAAGGCGTTTACCTGAAAGCCGAGGGCTTCAACCTGACGCTGACCGGCTATGACATGGAAATGGGCATCACCACCACCATCGAATGCAACGTGCTGGTCCCCGGCGAGACCGTGCTGGACGCCAAGCTGCTGCTTTCCATGGTCAGCCGCATGCCCGCCGGCGACGTGCGCATCGAACTGACCGACGACGGCCAGGCCATCATCAGCGGCGGCGTGGCGGAATTTGAGATTCCCGCCCTGAACGCTTCCGATTATCCCAGCCTGCCGGTGACCGGGGCCGACAACACCATGACCATCCCCACCAGCATGATGCGGGAACTCATCGAAAAAACCATCTACGCCGTCAGCGTCGACGACAAGAAACCCGCCCACACCGGCGAACTGTTCGTCATTGAGCCGGGCAGCCTGACCATTGTGGCGCTGGACGGCTACCGGCTGGCCATCATCCAGCGGGACGTGGAATGCACCCGGGACATCCGCATCATCATTCCCGCCAAAACCCTGCAGGAACTGCTCAAGATCATGGGCGGGCCGGACGACCCCGTGAAGATCGACGCCAACCGCCGGTACGTGGTGTTCACCACCAACGGCTACACCATCATGAGCCGCCTGATCGAAGGGGACTTCCTCAATTACGAGAGCGTCATCCCCAAAGAGAAAAAGACCCGGGTCACGGTGGACTGCAAGACCTTCATCAACACCATCGAGCGGGCATCCCTCATCATCACCGAGCGGCTGAAAAACCCCCTGCGAATCACCTTTGCGCCGGACAAGATCACCGTGCGCTGCCAGACCCCCCTGGGCAAAGTGGTGGACGAGTTCCCGCCCGTGGCCATGACCGGCGACCCGGTGGAGATCGGCTTCAACAACCGGTATATGCTGGACGCCATGCGCTACTCCAAATGCGAGCGGATGGTGCTGGAGATCAACGGGCCCCTGAGCCCCGTGAAGATTCTGCCCGAGGACGGCAAGGACTTCATCTACCTGGTGCTGCCGGTGCGCTTCAAGAACGAGGGGTAAGGCATGGACAAGATTCGCATTCACACCGAATACATCAAACTGGACGCCCTTCTGAAATTCGCCGGCCTGTGTGAGACGGGCGGCGAGGCAAAAGAACTGATCCAGGGCGGCGCGGTGAAGGTCAACGGCGCGGTGTGCACCATGCGGGGCAAGAAATGCCGCGCCGGGGACACCGTGGAGCTGGACGGCCAGACCGTGCAGGTGGCGGAGGGCAGCTGATGCGCCTGACCCACCTGGAACTGACCGACCACCGGAACATTGCCCACGCGGTGCTGGACCCCGACCCCCACCTGACGGTGCTGTGCGGGCCCAACGGCCAGGGCAAGACCAACCTTTTGGAAGCGGTATGGCTGCTGACCGGGGGCAAGAGCTTCCGGGGCGCCAAGGACGCCGAACTGATCCGGCGGGGATGTGAGTTCTCGGTGCTGGAAGGCTCCTTTGAGACCGACGGCGCCGAAAAGACCATCCGGCTGACGGTAGGGGCCAAGGGCAGCCAGCGCCCGGGCCGCACGGCGAAACTCAACGGCGTGGACCAGGGCCGAGCCGCCGCCTTGGCGGGCAATTTCCAGGCCGTGGTGTTCGAGCCGGACCTGCTGGCGCTGGTCAAGGGCGGGCCGGAAGGGCGGCGCCGGTTTCTGGACTCGGCGCTGTGCCAGGTCTACCGGCCCTATCTGATGGCGCTGCGGCGGTACATGCGGCTGGTGGCCCAGAAAAACGCCCTGCTGAAAAGCTACGATATTACGCCCAATGGCGCCTTGCTGCTGGACGCTTACAACGAGCAGCTGGCCCAGTACGGCGGGCAGATCATGGCCCACCGGCAGAAATTTGTGGACGCCCTGGCCCCCGAAGCCGCCAAAAACTATGCCGAGATATCCCACGGGGCCGAGACTTTTGTGCTGCGTTACCAGTGCGGCGCGGCGGCCCCCACCGCCGAAGCCCTGGCCGAAAAGCTGGACGCCGTGCGGCTGAATGAACTGCGGGCGGGGTTCTGCCTGGCGGGACCCCACCGGGAAGACCTGGACCTGCAGCTGGACGGCCAGCCCGCCCGGATGTTCGGCAGCCAGGGCCAGCAGCGCAGCTGTGTGCTGGCCATGAAACTGGCCGAGGCCACCGTAGTGGGGGAGTTGTTCGGCGAACACCCGGTGCTTTTGCTGGACGACGTACTCAGCGAGCTGGACGATGACCGGCAGACCTACCTGCTCACCCGCATGGGGGAACACCAGACCATCGTGACCACCTGCGACACGGCGGCTTTTGCACGGACTAATGGAAAAATCGTCTATGTGAAAGGCGGCCAGGCGGCGGAAACACCGGTTTTTTAAATAATAAATAATAAATAAGAAAGAATAAATCAGGAATGCGCGCCGCGCGCGCATATCCAAAAACACAGGGCGGCACCCCGCAAAAAGGCGGGCAGATAAAACCTGTCACCCGCCTTTTGCGGTTTGGCCGCTATTTTCCCGCTGTTTTTGGAGCGGGCCAACGGCCCGCGATCCACCCTATTTATTATTTATTAGTTCTTCTTTATTCTTTGTTCCATCGCCCTTTTTCGGGTCCACCACAACGGGGAGGCTATCATGTATTTCCACGCCGGGCAGGACTTTGTGCTCAACACCCGGGACGTGCTGGGCGTGTTCGACCTGGACACGGCGGGGGCTTCCCGCCGCACCGAAGAATACTTCCGTAAAGCCGAGGCCGAAGGCGCCGTGGTGGACCTGTGCGCCCCCGGCACCCTGCCCAAAAGTTTCATCCTGACGGATTTCCCCGACGAGACGCTCTACCTGAGCCAGCTGTCCCCCACAGTCCTGAAACAACGGGCTGAAAAAAATCTTATGAAATAGTAAATTCGCTGTAGGGCAGGGTCTTGACCCTGCCGTGGCAAGGCCCGGCAACCCGGCGATGGGCGGTTCCGGCGTCATTCTCCGGCGGGGCCAAGGCGCCCGCCCTACGACCTGCCTTTTTTGAGCGGGCCAGCGGCCCGCGATCCACCATATTTATTATTTATTCTTTATTATTTATTCTTTCAAAAACCGCCCACATACCCCGTATTACCCTAGGAGGCACTCACTTCATGGCAGAAGATATCATCCGCGAACCCAACAGCGAAACCGCCACCGACCATGCCTATGGCGGCGCACAGATCCAGGTCCTGGAAGGTCTGGAGGCTGTGCGCAAACGCCCCGGCATGTATATCGGTTCCACCGGTCCTTCCGGCCTGCACCATCTGGTGTACGAGATCGTGGACAACTCCATCGACGAAGCCCTGGCCGGGTACTGCACCCACATCGAGGTAACCATCAAGCCCGGCAACATCATCGAAGTATCGGACAACGGCCGCGGCATCCCCGTGGACATCCAGCCCAAGCTGGGCATTCCGGCTGTCACCGTTGTGTACACCGTGCTGCACGCCGGCGGCAAGTTCGGCGGCGAGGATTCCGGCTACAAGGTGGCCGGCGGCCTGCACGGCGTGGGTGCATCCGTGGTCAACGCCCTGTCGGAATGGCTGGTGGTCCGGGTACGCCGCGACGGCGCCGAGTATGAGCAGCGGTTCCAGCGCGGCAAGCCGGACGGAGACCTGAAAAAGATCGGCCCTGCGGCTTCCACCGGCACCACGGTCATCTTCAAGCCCGACCCGGTCATGTTCCAGGAAACCACCCAGTACCGCTACGAGACGCTGCTCAAGCGCCTGCGGGAAGAGGCTTTCCTCAACGGCGGCGTGCGCATCACCCTGGCCGATGAGCGCCCGGTATCGGACCGCCCGGCCGAGGAACAGAACGAGCCCGAAGAACGCCGGGAAACCATGTGCTATGAGGGCGGCATCCGCTCCTTCGTCAGCTACCTGTGCGAGCGCCGGGACCTGACCCCCCTGACCCCCCAGGTCATGTATATGAAAGGGGAGGGCCAGGGCGCCGTGGCGGAAGTGGCCCTGCAATACTACGACAACAGCTACAACGAACTGCTGCTGAGCTTTGCCAACAACGTGCACACCCCCGAGGGCGGCACCCATGAGGAGGGCTTCAAGCTGGCCCTGACCCGCGTACTCAACGAGTATGGCCGCGCCAAGGGCATCCTGAAAGACAAGGACGAGAACCTGTCCGGCTCCGACGCCCGGGAGGGCATCATCGCGGTCATCAGCGTCAAGTTGCAGGAAGCCCAGTTCGAGGGCCAGACCAAGGCGAAACTGGGCAACACCTTCATCAAGGGTCTGGTCAACGGCGTGGTGTACAAGGCCCTGACCGAATACTTTGAGGAAAACCCCGCCGCCGCCAAGGCGATTCTGGAAAAAGCCACCCAGGCGGCCCGGGCCCGGGCCGCGGCCAAGAAAGCCCGGGACCTGGTACGGCGCAAATCTGCGCTGGAATCCAACCGCATGCCCGGCAAGCTGGCCGACTGCCACGAAAAAGACCCCAGCAAGACTGAACTGTTCATTGTGGAGGGCGATTCCGCCGGTGGTTCCGCCAAGATGGGGCGGGACTCCAACATCCAGGCCATCCTGCCCTTGTGGGGCAAGATGCTCAACGTGGAAAAAGCACGGGCTGACCGCATCTACGGCAACGACAAGCTGATGCCGGTGGTCACGGCCCTGGGCACCGGCATCGGGGACGAGTTCGACATCTCCAAGGTGCGGTATCACAAAATCTTCATCATGGCCGATGCCGACGTGGACGGTTCCCATATCTGCACCCTGATGCTGACCTTCTTTTTCCGGTATATGCGCCCGCTGATCGAGCACGGGTATGTATATGTGGCCCAGCCGCCGCTGTTCAAGCTGCAGAAGGGCCAGACCGTGAAATACGCCTACAACGATGACGAAATGAAGGTGCTTTCGGCGGAAATGCCGGGCGCCAAGGTGAGCCGCTACAAAGGTCTGGGCGAGATGAACCCCGACCAGCTGTGGGAGACCACCATGAACCCCGACAACCGGGTCATCGTGCAGATCAAGATCGAGGACGCCGAGCGCGCCGACGAGGCCTTCAGCATCCTGATGGGCGAGCAGGTGGAACCCCGCCGCCAGTTCATCGTCAAGAACGCCAAGTTCGCGAATCTGGACGTGTGACGGATTTGTTCCTTCTTTGCAAAGAAGGAACCGAAGAAACGCCAAACATGGAACAACCAAAACGCAAACATACGCGCCTGCCGCGGTATGATTACAGCGAACCCGGCGTTTATTTCCTGACGCTGTGCACCAAAAATCGCAGCCGATGCCTTTCCAAAATCGTAGGGCGGGGTCTTGACCCCGCCGTGCAGAGGCCCGGCAGCCCGGCATGTTCCGGGGAGCGGCAGCGTTTTGCGGCGGGGATAAATCCCCGCCCTACGAAAAACCGAGAAAACGCCCTTGTAGGGCGGGGTCTTGACCCCGCCGCGCAGAGTTCCGGCAGCCCGGCATGTTCCGGGGAGCGGCAGCGTTTTGCGGCGGGGATGAATCCCCGCCCTACGGAAAACCGAGAAAACGCCCTTGTAGGGCGGGGTCTTGACCCCGCCGTGCAGAGTTCTGGCAGCCCGGAAATTTATTATCCCGTCGGGTATGAACTGGAACTGACGCCTTACGGGATGATCGTTGAGCAGGAGCTGCTGGCATTGCCCCGCCGTTACGATGCGGTGGAGTTGCTGCAATATGTCGTCATGCCCGATCATCTGCACATTTTATTGCAGCTGGCGGCGACACCGACGGCGGGGAGGAATCCCCGCCCTGCGGTGCCCACCATGATCGGGTTGTACAAGGCGGGGGTCAGCCGCAAATGCAAACGCGCTCTGTGGCAGACCTCCTACTACGACCATGTGGTGCGATGCGAGCAGGAATTGCTGGAAATCCAGCGCTATATCGAGAACAATCCCCTGCAATGGGTGTTGGACGGCAAGGCATGATGTTGGGGCCCGTTCCGCGGCGGAGATGAATCCCGCCCTACGAAAATCCCCCAAAAATGCCTGCGTAGGGCGGGGTCTTGACCCCGCCGTGCAGAGGTCCGGCGGTCCGGGGTATTCCGGATTTCGGCACGGTTCCGCGGCGGGGATGAATCCCCGCCCTACAGAAACCCGGTCAAAAATCTCTTTTTATATTCTCCAAGGTGGTACTGAATGGAAGAAAACATCATCATGGTGCCGGGGTCCGGCACCAAGGTCATTGAACGCGACGTCAAACAGGAGATCGAGACCGCTTTCCTGGATTATTCCATGTCGGTCATTGTCTCCCGCGCGCTGCCCGATGTGCGGGACGGCCTGAAACCCGTGCACCGGCGCATCCTGTACACCATGCACGAGCGCGGCAACGACCCCCAGCATCCCTACCGTAAATCCGCCGACACCGTGGGTGCCGTGCTGGGTTCCTACCATCCCCACGGCGACGCCTCGGTCTACGACGCCATGGTGCGTCTGGCCCAGGATTTCAGCCTGCGGTATCCCCTGGTGGATGGCCAGGGCAACTTCGGTTCGGTGGACGGCGACCCCCCGGCTGCCTACCGTTATACCGAGGCCCGCATGTCCAAGATCGCCTGTGAGATGCTCACCGACATCGAGAAGGAGACCGTGGACTGGGACCCCAACTTCGACGAGACCAAAAAGGAACCCCACGTGATGCCCAGCCGCTTCCCCAACCTGCTGGTGAACGGCAGCCAGGGCATCGCGGTGGGCATGGCCACCAACATCCCGCC
>DXBO01000037.1 GCA_019116485.1 Candidatus Gemmiger excrementavium | reverse complement strand
TGGCGGATGGCCCGCCAGGTAAAGACAAAGAAGAACACACCCAGCAAGGCGGTCCACAACAGCATTGGCAGATTGAACTCCTTGATGCCATATGCAGTGATTCGGGTGTCCGGGTCCCAAGATGTCAGAATATAGCTCCCGAGGGGAATATAATAGCCCCAGGGCACAAAGTATACCACTATCGGAGGCATGAAAGCCGAGAACAGGCCAATGAGCGCTCCTGCGATGCCGGTACACAAAGCTGGCAAAGGATTGGCGAGAAGGATCGTCAGCAGCAGTTCCGAGAAAAAGAGCATCAGGCTGACGGTGGCGGTACACACAAAAAAGTAGATCAGCTGTTTGGCTGGCGGGAAATCGCTGTATCCATTCCAAAGCCCCAAAGCCAGTGTGCCGCCCAATTCCAGGGCGGTGATCAAAAGTACTTCGCCGGTACCCAGCAAGGCTTTGGCGGTGAACAGACTGCGGCGGCTTTGTAAGGTATATAACAGTTTGGGAAAGTTCCCCTTGATTTCAACGTCCCACAGGCGGCTGGCCAGCATGGCGGTGCCGACCGGCATCAGGACGGTGTTCATGATCGGCAGGGAGTAAAACAGGGCATGAAAAGCAGTGGTCAGGTCTTCAGTGCCGCCGGGAGCTGAGGGCCAGGCCCATGCCAGCACGGCCACGGGAATCAACAGGCATGCCGGCAGGTCGTGCCGCCGTCTGGCTTTTTGCAGTTCCGCGTACAGACTTTTCATCATTCACACCACCCCCTTGGTTTCGGTCAGGCTCAGAAAAATCTCTTCCAGGGATTTGGTGTGCCGGGTCAGTTCCACCACGCCTGCACCGCTGTTGGCCAAGGCTTGTACCAGTCCGGCTACCAGGTCATCCCATAGGGGCGGCAGGGTGAGGAAATTTTCCTTGAGCTGCGCCGCTACGCCGTTGGTCTGCAGTACCGCAAGCGCTTTCTGCGGATGCAGAACCCGCAGCGTCAGGGAACCCTTGCTGTGCCGCTGCAGTTCCCGCAGAGACCCTTCAAAGAGCATTTTGCCTTGATTGATGATTCCCACCTGTTCCACCAGCTGCTCCATCTCACCCAGCAGGTGGCTGGATACCAGCACGGTGGCACCGGTGGCGGCGGGCATACCGGCCAGCAGGGCACGCATTTCCTGAATGCCAGCCGGGTCCAGGCCGTTGGTGGGCTCATCCAGGATCAGTAGTTTGGGGTTGCCCAGCAGGGCCATAGCGATACCCAGGCGTTGTTTCATGCCCAGGGAATACTGACCCACCTTGCGGTTGCGGTCCCCGGTCAGGTGTACGATATCCAATACCCGGTCGATGTCTTTGTGGGGAACGCCCTTCAGGTCGGCCACGATCCGCAGATTCTCCTGGGCTGTCAGGTGCAGATACCCCGACGGCGATTCAATCAAACTGCCGGTCTGGCGCAGCAGGGCAAGGCGGTTTTTCTCGGTCAGTTCCCGGCCAAGCAGAAAGACCTGCCCCGCGCTGGGGTGTATGAGCCCCAGCAGCATCTTCATGGTGGTGCTTTTGCCGGCACCGTTGGGCCCGATGAATCCGTATACACACCCCTGCGGTACGTGGAGCTGGACGTGGTTGACAGCCAGTTGTTTGCCGTATGCTTTACAAAGCCCTTTTGTCTCAATTACGGTTTGCATGGTGTTTGCTCCTTTGCGTTGATTTTGGAAACACCTGTATCATACCGTATACAGCTTAAAGCCAAAGAAAACTCTGATTAATTTTGCCTTAAGAATAACGCGGCGGCGTGGCAGTACGCAGGAGGATGCGCTATAATAAGGTCGGGAAAGGAGATGTGATCGTGCAGACTATCTATGACGCCAGACTGCTGCTGGTGGACGACACCCCTGAACTGTTGGAGTTGCTGTGTGAACACCTGCAGGCGGCAGGGTATCGCTCGATTGTTACGGCGGCGGACTGCCGGGCGGCCCGGGCCGCCTTTGCGCAACAGCGCCCTGAACTGATGATCCTGGATATCAATCTGCCGGATGGGGACGGCTTTGCCTTGTTCCGGCAACTGCAGGCCCAGGCAGATGTGCCGGCGCTGTTTTTGTCGGCCAGGGATGCGGACGCAGACCGGCTGTTTGGCCTGGGTCTGGGGGCAGACGATTACCTGACAAAGCCCTTTCTGATGCAGGAACTGCTGCTGCGGGTACAGCATATTTTGCAGCGTGCTTACCGGGCAGAACTGCAAAGGGGTGCTGCCGGACATTTGCAGCTGGGCCGGCGCACGGTGGAACTGGCGGACGCCCTTGTACATTTGCCGGACGGTAAAACATTACCTCTGACGGCTACGGAACGGGCCTTGCTGCAGAAACTGGCCGAGAACCGGGGGCATATCATCACCTATGACGCGCTGTACGAGGCCGTATGGGGGCAAGATTACTACGGCTGCGAAAACAGCCTGAACGTGCACATGCGTCACTTGCGGGAAAAGATTGAGGAAAACGCCAGCAAACCCCGCTGGCTGCTGACGGTGCGGGGCATCGGCTATAAGCTGGCAGGGGAGGAACAGCCATGAAAACCTTTGTGCGGTTGATCCGGCGGTATGTGCTGCTGGCGGTGGGCTTGTCGCTGCTTCTTATCACGCTGGCCCTGGCGCTTATCGTCTGGATCGGGGTGCGCTTTGGTCTGGTCTGGCAAGAGCGGTTTTTCTATTCTTACGGCGAGATTGCGGATCATTTACAGCAGGATGACGCCGGAAAGTTTTCCTTCACCGACAAAGATGCGGACTATTGGCTGCACGGCTACGAATGGGCTATGGTGTTGGATGATGACGGCAGGGTGATCTGGCAATACCGGCTGCCGGAAGAATTGGACCGGGCGTATACGGCGCCGGAGATTGCAGCTTTTTCCCGCTGGTATCTGGCGGATTACCCGGTATTCTGTCAGGTGCGGGATTACGGGTTATTGGTGTTGGGAACGCCCAAGGACAGCTTATGGAAATACAATTTCTGGACGTATCCTGATTTGATCGAGTGGGTCTTTTATCGGGGCACTACCCTGATGGCGGGGGTTCTGGTGCTGATTCTGGTACTTTGCCTGGTGTTCAGCTGGCGGGGGGCCAAGTCCCTGGGCGTGGTGGCAGACGGATTGGATGCTTTGGCCGAAGGGCAGACAGTGAACCTTGCAGCTAAAGGATTCGCAGGAGAATTGGCGGAAAAACTCAACCGGACCAGCGCCCAAATCCAGCGCCGAAACGAGATCATCCAGCAGCGGGACAACGCCCGTACCCAGTGGATCGCCGGGGTCAGCCATGATATTCGTACACCGCTTTCGCTGATTCTGGGCTGGGCGGAGCAATTGCGGCGGGACCCGGCTTTGCCGGAACCTGCCCGGCAGAAGGCAGGCGGAATCCAGGCGCAGAGTGAGAAAATCCGGGCACTGGTAGAAGACCTGAACCTGACCAGCAAACTGCAATACGGGGCTCAGCCCCTGCGGCGCGAACCGGTACATGCGGGACCATTGCTGCGCAAACTGGTGGCGGATTTCTGCAACGGTCCGCTGACGGATCGCTGCCAGGTGGAATTGGAAGTGGACCCACCGGCAGAGACGGCCTCCCTGCAGGCTGACACGGCACTGCTGGCCCGTGCCTTTGAGAATATCCTGGGCAACAGCGTGCGCCATAACCCGGGGCCGGTCTGCTGCACGGTGACGGCGGTGATACAGGATCAACAGTTGCGTGTGACCCTGACCGACGACGGCGGCGGTTACCCACCCGCCGTGCTGGCGGCACTCCAGGGAGAAGACACAGAGGAAAATGCGCCCCACATTCTGGGGCTGCATGTGGTGGAGCAAATATTGCAGGCCCATGGAGGCAGTGCGGCATTTAGTCAGAATGTGCCCCACGGCAGCAAGGTACTGCTGGTTCTGCCGGTGAGCCAATAAAAAACCGCCTGCTCAGGCAGGCGGTTTTTTATTGGCTGCGGGTCCGAGTTTCCACAATGGTTCCGTCACCGTCATAGAAAGTTACCTCGCCGGCGTTGTGCAGCAGTAAAACAAAAGGAGCGTGGTCGTCCAGCGGGTGTGATTCCACGGTGTTGCCATCGTTCTGTTCCAGTCGTTCAACACCGGCGGTGTTCATGGAAACATAAGCGGTCAACCCGGTTCCGGGCAGAGGGATTTTCTCCACCTCTGCGGGTAGCTCATCTGTTGTTCCCTGGACACCGGCCACCGTGTGGCTGCCGCGGAAAAAATACCCGAAGGACAGCCCGGGCTTGTTGCGATACACGGTGACGCCGTAGGTGTTCTGCTCGGGCGGGTAAAAGAGGAAAACGGCCGCGTCCGCGGTCACATCGCCCACGACGGTCCAGTTGTCGGGAATATGCTGGGAAGAACGCAGGTCCTGTTCCAGCCGGGATTTCGGCACACCAAACCGTCCGTCTGCCCAAAGCAGGGCGGTGGCGGCGACGACAACCAGCAGGAAGATACCGGCAATACGCGGGAAAAGCAGTTTTTTCATGGCGATTTCTTCTTTGCTTATGGGGTAAGAATGCGAGTTAACAAAGGCATCAGCACGGCGATATTTTGCTGGAACTGGGGGTAGAATTCATTGCCCAGATCATAGTCCAGATACAGTGCTTTTTGAATACGCCGGGCCGCAGCGGAAAAGTGGAAATGCTGCTGCCCACCGGCTGCCAGCAACTGATCCGAAATCTGCGTGCAGACTACGGCCCATCGGGCGTCGATGCCGATGCGTTCCTCCACAGCGGAATCTTCCAGATACCGGCGCAGGGTTCTCTCCGGTACAGAGAGACCGCACAGGGGCATCTGGGCGTGGTATTCCACCTGGGCGGTTACCGGGTCAATGCTTTGCCCCAGCGGGTAGAGTGCACAGGCCAGGGGGCGGGCGTTGTGGATGACGCAGGCGTTGCCCTCAAAAAAGCGGCAATGTCCGGTTCGGGGGTCGGGGGTCAGGCAGAGCGTTGGCAAGCAGCTTTGGGATGCGATATACTCTTTGCAGAAGGCATGGGCCACGATGCGCGGCGAAAGCCGCAGCCGCCGTGCAATACGGTAGAGGTCATACCCTGAGAGGACCAGGTCGTTACGGTGGCGGCAGCACTCGCCGCATCCGGCGCAGACGAAAGGAAATGGGGCTTCCAATGCCAGGGCAGGCCCCAGGTCCCAGCATTCAGAGCCGCGGCCCGGTTCCGGCTTCACAGCTGGACCTCGCAGGGGTTGGGGCGCCCGGCAGCAAAGTCGGCCACTGCCTCAAAAGCACTTTCCACCATACTGGCCACGTTCACGTCGGTGTAAAAGGCTGTGTGAGGGCTGACAATCACGTTGGGGAAGCTGCGCAGCAGGTTCAGTTCCCGGTTGGGCAGGGCCTCGCCGCAGCGGTTGTAGTAACAGATGCCGTTTTCATCTTCCACTACATCCAACCCGGCGCCGCCAAGTTTGCCGCTTTCCAACCCGCGCACCAGTGCGTCGGGGTCGATCAGAGTGCCCCGTGCCGTATTGATGAGCAGTGCTCCGTCTTTCATGCGGGCGATGGCACCATCGTCGATCAGATGGTGGTTTTCCGCCGTGGCGTTCAGATGCAGTGTGATGATGTCGCTCCGGGCATATAGTGTATCCAGCGATACATATTCGGCATAGGGGCGCACCGCGTCGTTGGGGTACAGGTCGTAGGCTAGAATCTTACAGCCGAATCCGGCCAGGTGACGGATGACGGTGCTGCCGATCTTGCCGGTGCCGATGACGCCCACCGTGCAGTTGCTCAGGTCTTTGCCCATTTTTCCGGGCAGGGAATAGTCCTGGGCGGCGGCGCGCAGCATGATCTGATTCATCTTGCGGGTAGCCATCAGCATCAGCATAATGGCGTAGTTGGCCACACCCTCCGGCGGGTAGTGGCTGTGGCTGACCCGCATGCCCAGGGCCTTGGCGGTCTGTAGCGGCAGGTGGTCGTACCCGATGCTGCGGCAGGGCAGGTATTTCACCCCCATTTTGGCAAAGGCTTCCAGGTATTCGGGACGGACCTCACAGGGATTGGTACTCACGGCATCGCACCCTTCGGCCAGGTGCAGGTTGTCCGGGGAGGGAACTTCCTCGGTCCAGGTATAGTCTATGCCGTATTTTTCCCGGTTGGGTTCGCAGTATTGCAGTTCGTCAAAAGGCCGCAGCGCATAAAAAAGAATTTTCACGCAAAGTCATCTCCTGTTATCGCAACGAAAAGTCAAAGACATCCGCCAACCATTCGGTACAAAGTCTGACCCAAACGGCGTTGTGGGGATAGGGCGTACCGACTTCCTGGGTACAGGTACTGGACCCGTGTACGCCATGGGGGAACAGGTGAAATTCGCAGGGAACGTGATGTTCCGCCAGGGCGGTGACCAGCATCAGGGAGTTCTGCACCGGCACAGTGGTATCCTCACCGGTATGCCATACAAAGAAAGGCGGCAGGTCGTCCCGGACCTGGTGTTCCAGGCTCAAGGCGGCACGCAGCGCGTCGTCCTCTCCGGCAAGTTGGTCAAAGGACCCCTGGTGTCCCAGCGGGCCGGAGGTAATGACCGGATATGCCAGGATTACGGCGTTGGGCTGCGCCTCCCGACCAGTGATACCCAGTGCGGTACGTACCGGTTCCGCGTCGCACAGCATGGCAGTACAGCCTGCCAGATGTCCGCCAGCCGAAAAACCGCAGACGGCGATCCGATTGGGGTCCAGGCGCAACGCTTCCGCATTGCGGCGCATATGCAAAATGGCACGGGCTGCGTCAAGAAGCGGCTGCCAGCGCAGCGGGGTGGGGGAAACGGTATATTCCAGTACAAAAGCCTGGTATCCGGCTTGCAAGAATTGTACAGCCACCGGGTCGGATTCCCGGGCACTGCAATACTCATATCCGCCGCCGGGGATCACCAGCACGGCGGGACGCACGTTGTAGGCGGGCATGGGGTCGGTGGCGTCGCGCAGATACCCGGTCAGGCGGGCACCGCCGGGCAGGGTGTAGCAGTATCGTTCCATGGTGGGGCTCCTTTCTGTCAGTGAGCGTCCGGCAGCGGGTGCTGTTTTATATATTCGGCCAGCAGGTCGGCAGCCATGCGCACCAGTTCGGCACAGGGGCGCTTTTGGTAGTATTCCGCCGTGCGGGGGCTGGCAACAGGGGTGCCTTCCGGCTTGGAGAGCCCCAGCAGTTCCCGGCAGATAATGGAACCGCCGCCGCTGCGCTGCTTATATTCCTCGGCCAAGGCCTGGACCTCGGTATAAATCTGCGTTTTTTGGGCGGGGTCATCGCTGCCGTACAGGGCACCCAGTACCAGTGTCAGGCCGGAAAAGGCACCGCATACTTCCCGCATGCGGCCAAAGCCGCCGCCAAAACCGGCTGCCATTTTCAGGGTTTGCTCTTCACTTAGTCCCATCTCAGGAGCAAATGCCAGCGCCACAGACTGGCTGCAGTTGTATCCTTTGTGAAACGCCTCAAAGGCTTTGTCGCCGTAAACCGACATATGCTTACATTCCTTTCACATCAATGTATACACAGTTAGCATACCGCAAACCTTGCCGTTTGAAAAGGGCTGAGCCGCCGCTTTTTAAAATTTTTGTTAAAAGGTCTGCAAGGGGTTGCACTTTGAGGGAAAGAGTGCTAAACTATCGTTAGCAGTTTGAAACAAAGAGTGCTAATTCCAACGATAAAAGCGAGGTCATACTGTATGGCAATGCGTCAGTTTAAGGCCGAAAGTAAAAAGCTTCTCGACCTGATGATCAATTCTATCTATACCAATCGTGAGATTTTTCTGCGCGAGCTGATCTCCAATGCGTCGGACGCCTGCGACAAGCGCTATTTCAAGAGCCTGACCGACACATCCATCGGCATCACCAAGGAAGGCCTGCACATTCATATCCAGCCGGACAAGGACAGCCGTACCCTGACTATCAGCGATAACGGCATCGGCATGACCAAGGAAGAACTGGAAAAGAACCTGGGCACCATTGCCAAGTCCGGCTCTCTGGACTTTAAGACTGAAAACCAGAGTGATAACATCGACATCATCGGTCAGTTCGGCGTAGGCTTCTACTCTGCCTTTATGGTAGCCAGCAAGGTAACGGTCATTTCCCGTGCCCAGGGCGAGGAGACCGCCTGGAAGTGGCAGTCCCAGGGCGTCGAGGGCTACACCTTGACCGAGGCTGACAAGGACGAGGTAGGCACTGAGATCATTCTGGTGCTTAAAGAGGACACCGACAACGAGAACTACAGCGAATATCTGGACGAGTACACGCTGGCCGGTCTCGTCAAGAAATACAGTGACTATATCCATTTCCCCATCACCATGTACCGGGAAAAATCCCGCCAGAAACCCAAGCCCGAGGACGCCGGCGATGACTATAAGCCGGAATACGAGACCTACACCGAGCTGGAGACCCTGAACAGCATGGTGCCTATCTGGAAGCGCCCCAAGAGTGAAGTCAAGGAAGAAGACTACAACGAGTTCTACAAGAACAAGTTCATGGATTACTCTGACCCGCTTCGTACCATCACCAGCCGTACCGAGGGTACTGCTACCTACACGGCGCTGTTGTTCATCCCCGGGCGCACCCCCTATGACTACTACACCAAGGAGTACGAGAAAGGCCTGGCTTTGTACGCTTCCGGTGTTATGATTATGGAAAAGTGCGCCGATCTGCTGCCGGACTATTTCAGCTTCGTCAAGGGCGTGGTGGACAGCGAGGACCTGAGCCTGAACATCAGCCGCGAGACGCTGCAGAAAGACAGCCAACTCAAGCTGATGCGCAACAGTCTGGAAAAGAAGATCAAGAACGAACTGCATGCCATGCTGGTCAACGACCGGGAAAAGTACGAGACCTTCTGGAAAGCTTTCGGCCGCCAGATCAAGTTCGGCATTTACGGCGACTACGGCATGCACAAGGACCTGCTGGCCGATCTGCTGATGTTCTATTCCGCCAAGGAACAGAAACTCATCACGCTGCAAGAGTATATCGAAAAAATGCCTGAGGACCAGAAGTGCATCTACTATGCCGCTGGTGATGACACCGATCGCCTGGGCAAACTGCCCAACGCCCAGCTGGTGCTCAGCAAGGGGTATGACCTGCTGCTCTGCACCGAGGATGTGGATGAATTCTGCCTGCAGATGATGCGGGATTACAAGGAAAAGGAATTCAAGAACATCAACTCCGGCGATCTTGGCCTGGAGACCGAGGAGGAAAAGAAGGCTGCCGAGGAGACTGCCACCGAAAACAAGGACCTGTTTGAAGAGATCAAAAAGGCCCTGAACGGCAAAGTCAAGGAGGTCAAGGTCAATCCCACGCTGCAGGAACACCCCGTGACGCTGTCCAGCGAAGGCGGCATCTCCATGGAAATGGAAAAGATTCTGCGCAAGATGCCCAAC
>DXBO01000036.1 GCA_019116485.1 Candidatus Gemmiger excrementavium | reverse complement strand
TGGCAAAAGAGGTTGTTTACCTGGGAGATATGTTTAAGCTGGCCAAAAAGCTTTATCAAACAGACCAGGACAAGGAAAAAGAAAAAACGTTATCTTTCAGGAAGCAGGATACCGAAAATGCAAGGAAAAAGGAGCAAGAGCGTTGGTATAAAGCTGCTTTGGAAGAAATGCACCGCTTTGATGAGTGGAAAAAGGTTGCCCAGGCTAAAGAGTTGGGGCTTGTTTTCCGGGAGTATGTTTTTATTGACGGCGGGCGCATGGTAGTGGCCGTCGATGAAGAAAGCAGACAAAAAGTAGAGACCGGCCTGCCTTATGATTACTATTTTGGCGTAAGGTTTGGTGCAGATGGAACGCGGGTTCACCGGGAATCTGGTGAAAAAACGAATATCAAATTTTTTACGAAATGGGATTGGAAGCCGGAACTGGCTTTAAGAATTGCTGAAGACCTGCGGGCCCGTGCCCGGGCAGAAAGCGATTGATTATGACCTATGATGAAAAAAAACAATGGCTATGGCGCTACCGTGAAAGTCTACAGCGGGAAAAAGAGCTGGCCGACGAAGTGAAGGAACTGCGAGAACGTGCATATAACATTACACCAGCGCTGACAGGCATGCCCGGCGGGCCGTCTGATGGACAATCTTTGCCGCGGGCTGTAGAAAGTATTACCCAAGCTATGCAAGAGCTGCAATGTCAGATTAACATGTGCGGCGCGATTCGGCGGGAGATCGTGGCGGCTATTGAGCAAGTGAGCAATCACAGAGACCATGAGATTTTGCGGCGCCGGTATTTGCTGGGGCAAAAGTTGGAAAAGATTTCCGTGGAAATGAATTACAACTTTAGGTATGTTTGCAAACGTCATAAAATTACCGTTTGCAAACTGGACATAGAAAGCGACTAAAAAACCTGATATGATGGTAGCATGGAAATCGGAGCAGAGCAGGGCAGACGGTTTCCACGTCCATATGATGAACTCCTAGGGGTACAGGTCCAGCGCATTGACCAGGCGTCGCCCCGTATATGGACCTGCGCAGGCTGCAATGCCTGCATTTTTGCAAGCGTCGTACAATGGCCAGTACATCAGCCTTCCACGCTGAGAACGGGGGTTCGGCTCCCCTCGCTTGCTCCACCCGCTGCCGTAAGGCACGGCGGGAACCCCGGCGGGCGGGAGATGGTCACCCACACATGACAAACAGCGTCGTCCGTGCGCTGCCGGGGTTCTAATTTTAAGAAAGGCGGTGGTTTAATGTTTGGTTCTCCAGTATGGATACTGATCGTTATGCCCTGCCTTTGGGGCTTTTGCAAGGTGCCTGTCCCCAGCACCTGCATTGGCCACAAATATGTATCCCATCCGCAACGCCTCAAGAGCTGGTATCCCACCGGGTACAAGTAGGTACGCCCAGTGATGGGGAAATTAGCTGCATAGATCAACAGTGGCAAAATGCCGCTGCATAGTGCCGCCGCGTTGCATAACGCCAGGCGGCCATGGATGAACAAAAGCCATTATGGTTTTTAGGAGGCGGGTGCATGCACCAGCCTCTATTTTCATGCGCACATAGCTCAAAGTAGAGCGGCAGCGCGATAAGCTGCGTCACATTGACGATACACAGTCGGTGGAATCGGCGTCTAGTCAGCAAAGAGGAAACCGACGGCGGTGATGGTTCAAGTCCATCTGTGCGCGCCAAATAGATCCCGGCAAGCCTCTCCACGATGCGCAACAGCCGGGTATATATGCCGCAGCCGCCGCAAGCGCGGAAGGGCAGATGGGTGCGAGACCCGATGCGGTACCAGTTTATCACAGCCCGCCCGGCGGGCACGTGTCCATAATGGACACAAAAGGAGGTGTGCGCATGGCCGAGCAAGTAGCCTACAATATCGACTGCATGGAGTATATGCGTACACTGCCAGATAATTTTTTTGATCTTGCAGTAGTTGATCCACCCTATGGTGGGGGGGCAAGGCTTCGCAGGCCCGGAGCGATTCGGCGGGCGTTTCGACCGCTATCGGGCCAGTCGGCCGGACCGGCGGGAAGTGGGCAGCCAAATACGGAAAAAAAATTATCGCCTGGGACAACGCGCCAGGCAAAGAATACTTTGATGAACTGTTTCGCGTATCCAAGCAACAGATCATCTGGGGCGGCAATTATTTTTCCCTGCCGCCCTGCCGGTGCTTTTTGATTTGGGAAAAGACAAACATCCCTGAAAATTTTACGATGGCGCAGTGCGAGTACGCATGGACGAGCTTTAGAGATAACGCAAAAATTTTCAGGCATACCAGTCAGCGCACGAAAGATGAAGTGCATTTTCATCCTACGGAAAAGCCCATTTCCCTGTATGCCTGGATTTTCCAGAAATATGCAAAGCCGGGCTACCGAATACTGGATACTCATCTGGGAAGCGGCAGCAGCCGGTTGGCCGCGCGGAATGCGGGGCTGGATTTTGTCGGGTGTGAAATCGACAAAGAGTATTTCGACAAGCAAGAGGAACGCTGGGCGGCATACACTGCACAGCTGCGCATGTGGTAGGGAGTAGATGGGAGGAACACCTGGTGAAAATTATCGTACAAGGTGCGGCACAAAAGCCAAAGAAAGCCGTCCAGAAAATCCTGTTTGCCTGCCGGGACTGCGGATGTGTATGGGAATTGCAGCCGGATGACAAGGAATTGGAAGAGGACGTCTACTACGGTTTCGGGCCGCTGGGGCCTGTGGTCGAGAAGCTCCAATGGAGCCGCTGCCCGAATTGCGGGCAGACGAACAACCACCCGCACTATGTGTTTGAGTGATGTGTCCATAGTGGACACGGGAGGTTATGAGACAAGACGAATTTGACAAATACGTGGACAAGGCCATCCGCTGCGATACCACAGCATGCTCTGCCCCGGCGGGGCCGTTGCCGGTGCTGACGCCGGACAAGCTGGCGCGGCTGACTGCCCTGCTGGCCGCTGGCCGGGAGAACGTCTGGTACAACAGCGGCGACTGGGGCACAGTGCGGGAAGCTGTCAAGCAGATGGATCATCGCGAGTGTCTTGTCTGCAAGGCCATGGGGCGGCACAGTCCGGCGCGAGTGGTGCATCACGTGAAGCACCTGCGGGACCGGCCCGACCTGGCGTTGAGCATCTACGACCCCGACACTGGGGCGCGGCAGCTTATCAGCGTATGCAAAGACTGCCATGAGCGGCTGCATCCAGAGTCACAGCGGCAGTATCGGCCGCATTTTTCGCCGCTGACCGCCGAAAGATGGGATTAGACCCCCCCATCAGAAAAAATGACGTTTTCGGGGGCCTGCTTTATCGCGTGGGTCCGGGACATTCGGGATATTTCGGCATACCCGTGTAGGTGTGGTGCAGTAAACGGGAGGTGAAAGCGACCTATGGCAAGCAAAATGTCGGGGCTGTGCGCGATCTATGCAAAAAAGCGGGAGTTCCGCGAACTGCAAAAAGACCTGCTGGATGACCTGACCGCCCGGGGGTTGATCAGCCGCCCCTACATGGATAAGGTAGAGGAATACATGGGGCTGTGGTGCCTGCGCCGCATGCTGGAGGAAGACATCGCCGCCCGGGGCGTCTATGTGGAATACCAGAACGGCGCCAACCAGCGGGGCACCACCGACAACAAAAGCGTGGAGAAGCTGGTGCGGGTATCGTCCCAAATGCTGAGTGTCTGGGCGGCCTTGGGATTCAAGGAACAGGCTGCCAGCGCGAAGCCGTCGGATGGTGACGACGATGAGTTGTAAGATCCCCGCAGAGGTACAAAACTATATCAACCTGGTGGAAACCGGGCCGTACCGCTGCTGTAAAGAGCAGCACAGCCTGGTGGCTTATATCCAAAAGGTTTTTGAAAGCGAGGACCTTTATGTAGATGAAGAGCAGCTGCGGCACTATCTGTGCCTGGCGAAGTACTTTCCCTTTAAAAAGCTCTTTCCCTGGCAGGAGTTTTTGATCGCCTTGTGGGACTGCACCTACAAGGCCGACGGGACCCCGCGGTGGAAGACGCTGTTTTCCATGCTGGGGCGGGGCGCGGGCAAGGATGGGACCATCGCTTTTGATGCGTTTGCCGCGGTATCGCCTTACAACCCGGTGGGGCACTACGATGTGGACATCTGCGCCAACAACGAGGAGCAGGCCATGCGCCCGGTGCTGGACATCATCGAGACGCTGGAAACGCCGGGCAGCGAGACAAAGCTGAATAAATTCTACTACCACACGAAAGAGGTCGTGCAGGGGCGCCGCAACAAAGGCTGCATCAAGGGGCGCACCAACAACCCCAAAGGCCGGGACGGCATGCGGTCCGGCAAGACCATCTTCAACGAGGTTCACGCCTACCAGAACTATGATAATATCAAGGTGTTTATCACGGGGCAGGGCAAGGTGGCGCAGCCACGCGTGGGGATCTTCACCTCCAATGGGGAAGTGAACGACGGGCCGCTGGATGACTACCTGGCCCGGGGCCGCCGCATTCTTTTTGAGGGGGAACCTGACAATGGATTCTTGCCGTTCATCTGCTGCCTTGAATCGAAGGACCAGGTACACGATCCTGAAAACTGGTACATGGCGAACCCCTCCCTAGCTTATATGCCGCATCTGCTGCAGGAGATCGAGGATGAGTACCGGGACTGGTGCGACCACCCGGAACAGAACGCCGACTTCCTGACCAAGCGGATGGGCATCCGGGCGGGATTCAAGGAAGTATCGGTCACTGACTACGAGAAGGTGCTGGCAACCAAAAAGCCGCTGCCTGACCTGGCCGGATGGGCCTGCACGGTGGGGCTTGACTACGCTGAGTTGTCAGACTGGGCGGCGGTCAACATCCATTTCCGGCGCGGGGAGAAACGGTACGACCTCAACCACGCCTGGATCTGTGCCCAGTCCAAGACACTGAGCCGGGTAAAAGCGCCCTGGCAGCAGTGGGCGCGGGACGGTATCGTGACGGTGGTGCAGGACGTGAGCATCAACCCCGACCTGCTGGCCCAGTATATCGCAGAGGCGGCCACGCGCTACAGCATCCGCATGTTGGCGCTGGACCATTTCCGATGGACTATGGTGGCTGAGGCTATGCGGCGCATCGGCTTTGACGCCGCCGATAAGAGCCGCGTGAAGCTGGTGCGGCCCTCCGACATCATGCAGGTGGACCCCATCATCCAGAACTGTTTTGACCGGGGGCTTTTCCACTGGGGAAACAACCCCTGCCTGCGGTGGGCGGTAAACAACACCAAGCGGGTACGCAGCAGCCGCAGCGCCGGGGTGGACACCGGCAATTTCGTCTATGCAAAAATCGAGGCCAAGAGCCGGAAAACCGACCCCTTCATGGCGCTGGTGGCGTCCATGGTGGTGGAGCCCTGCCTGGGCAACGGCCAGGCGGTGGAACTGCCGCCCTTGGGGGCGTTTGTATTTTGAGGTGCGCTATGCTGAAAGAAATCAACGGGAAAGTGTGGTTCTGCTGCCCGCAGTGCGGCAAGAAGATCCACCCGGTGGCGCCGGGCGCCCGGGGCGTGTACGTGGTATGCAAGCAGCGCCGGGCCGACGGCAAGCGCTGCAACTGGCGCGGCGAGTGCTGCTGGCCGAAAGACGCCGCCGTCTGGAAGCCTGAATAAAACAAAATATTTCGTGAGCCTTTGAGCCTGTATTTTTCGGAAACCCCGAAAAGTGCAGGCTCTTTTTTTGTGCCGTGAAGGGGGTGAAGTATGGCAATCAAATTTTTCGAGTGGCTCATCAACAAGACGGCGAAAACCGCCACCGTCAACGTGGACTGCACCGAGCTCTTCGCGGCGGCGCGAGAGTACGCGGTGCGCGACCTATGCTTCCAGGCGTGTGTGGACATGATCGCCAACGCCATCGGCCGGTGCGAGTTCCGCACCTACCGGCGCGGCGAGGAAGTGCGGGACCGTGAGTACTACATGCTCAACATCGAGCCCAACGCCAACCACAACAGCACCGACTTCTGGCACAAGGTCATTTATCAGCTGTACGCCACCAACGAAGCGCTCATCATCCCCACGCGGTCCCGCAGCGGCATCGAGGGTCTGGTGTGCGCCGACAGCTGGAACATGGAGGGCGGCTGGCCCCAAAGGCAGAACGAGTACACCGACGTGCAGGTGGGGCAGCTGACCTATACCAAAACATTCAGGGAGGGCGACGTGCTCCACCTGCGGCTGAACGCCGCCAACGTGAAACCGCTGCTGGACGGGCTCTACCAGAGTTACGCCAACATGCTGGACGCTGCCGAGACCTACTACACCACCCGCAACGGCGCCCACCTGAAGGTCCACGTCGGCACCATAGAATCCCAAAAACCGGGCTTTGCCGAGGCGTTTGCCGAGAAGCTGCAGAAAGAGGTGGTCCCCTACCTGAAGGGGGCCAACGGCGTTTTGCCTGAGTTCGACGGCTACCAGTATGAGGTGCAGAACTTTGGCGGCAGCGCCACCAGCGATGAGACCCGCAAGCTGGTGGAGGATGTGTTCAACATGACGGCCCGGGCTTTTGGCATCCCGGTGGTGCTGGTCAACGGGGCGGTGGAGGGAACTACCGACGCCAACCGGCGGTTTTTAACCTACGTCATCGACCCGCTGTGCGACCAGATCCAGGAAGAAATCAACCGCAAGCGCTACGGCTATGAGGCATGGAGCACCGGCAGCTATGTGCGGGTGGACAGTTCCAGCATCATCCACTTTGACATCTTCGAGAACGCCGCCAACATCGAGAAGGTGGTGGGCAGCGGCATCTTCTCCCTCAACGACGTGCTGAGGGCAGCCAACCAGGAACCCATCGACGAGGAATGGGCCGACGCCCACTATATGACGCTGAACATCTCGACGATGGGCGAACAGACGAGAACACTCGGAGGGGGGTGAAACAGATGAAAAACAAGCAGTTTTTTGCGATCCAGCAGCTGGACCGCGGCGCCGACATCTACATCTTTGGGGATCTCGTGAGTTATCCGCTGACCGAGCTGGGCGAGGTGTCCGGCATGAGCATCGTAAATCAGATCGAGAACCTGGACGTGGACGAGATCCGCGTACATATCGACAGCTACGGCGGGTTGGTGTCCGAAGGGTGGTCAATCTACGACGCCCTGCGGAGACACCCGGCCAAGATCGTCACCTACGGCGACGGCTTTGTGGCCAGTGCGGCCCTCTACCCGTTCCTGGCCGGGGATGAGCGCATCGCCTCCAGTTTGAGCGCCTACTACTTCCACCAGGTGATGGTTTCGGCCAGCGGCTACGCCGACGATCTGCGGGCGGCCGCCGAAAAAGCTGAAAAAATGACCGAGATCGGCATCAACGCCTTTGTGGAGCGCACGGGCATGGACGCCGACCAGGTGAGGCAGCTGATGCAGGCCGAGACCTGGATGACGCCCGCCCAGGCCCTGGATTACGGGCTGGCAACCTCCATCACCTCCGATGGGGCGCTGCCCATCGCCCAGGACGCAAAGCGGGCCGTCATGCAGCGGGTGCTGCAGGCGGACAAGCCCGCCGCACCGGCCGCTGTGCCGCCGACCAACACCGCCTCCGTGGGACCGGCCCCGCGCCAGGCCATGCTGGCCGACCAAATCAAAAACATGATCTGAAAGGAGATACCCATGAGAAGCAACGATCTGACCCTGAGCCGCAGCGAGATCCGCGAGCGGCTGATGCAGGCCCTGGCCGATAACGACAAGGAGAAGTACGACCAGGCTTTTGGCGAAATGATCCAGTGCGTGGCGCAGGATGTGGAGGCCAAGAACAAGGTCTACCTGGAGGAAGCCCAGCAGGCCGCCGACCGCCAGGCCCTGGCCGAGCGCGGCGTGCGCCAGCTGACCAGCGCCGAGCGCAAGTACTACCAGGCCCTGAGCACCGCCATGAAGGCGGAGGACCCCAAACAGGCCCTGACCAATACCGACCTGGTCCTGCCCACCACCGTACTGGACGCGGTTTTTGATGAACTGCAGACCAGCCACCCGCTGCTGTCCCGCATCAGCTTCACCAACACGTCCGGCGTGGTGGAGATGCTGATGAGCGAGAACGGCATCCAGCAGGCTGTGTGGGGCAAGCTGTGCGGCGCCATCGTGCAGGAACTGCTGGCGAACTTCGTCAGCGTCAAAACCACGCTGCTGAAGCTGTCCGCCTTCATCCCGGTATGCAAGGCCACCCTGGAACTCGGCCCCGAATGGCTGGACAACTTTGTGCGCCAGCTGCTGTATGAGGCCCTGGCCAACGGCCTGGAGTATGGCATCGTCAGCGGCAACGGCAACGACCAGCCCATCGGTATGGACCGCCAGGTCGGCCCCAACGTGACCGTGACCGGCGGCGTCTACCCCGAGAAGGCTGCGGTGGTGGTGCCCAACTTCCAGCCTTCCACCTACGGCCGGCTGCTGAGCCTGCTGGCGGTGGACCCCGCGGGCAAGCCCCGCACCGTGCGGGATGTGATCCTCATCGTCAACCCGCAGGACTACTTCGAGAAAGTCATGCCCGCCACCACCATCATGACGCCCCAGGGCACCTATGTGAACAACGTGCTGCCCTACCAGACCAACGTGGTGCAGTCCATCGCGCTGCCCCGGGGCAAGGCCATCCTGGGCCTGGCCTACAAGTACTTTGCGGGCGTGGGCATGGCCCGGGAAGGCCGCATCGAGTACAGCGACCAGTACCAGTTCCTGGAGGACAACCGGGTCTATCTGATCAAGCTGTACGCCAACGGCTTCCCGATGGACAACAACAGCTTCCTGGTGCTGGATATCAGCGGCCTGACCCCGGCCACCCTGCAGGTGACCAGCGTGACTCCGCCCGCGGCTTCCACCAACGATGATCTGGCGAGCCTGAGCCTGGGTGCGGCCAAGCTGAGCCCTGCCTTTGCGGCGGCCACTACCACCTATACCGCCACGACCACCAACGCCAGCAACGTGATCAACGCGATCCCCGCTGACGCTGGCGCTACCATCGAGATCACCAACACCCACGACACGGATGAGACGGACACCTACAACAATGGCGCGGCGATCCAGTGGGCCAACGGTGAGAACACGGTGAAAGTCAAGGTCACGGCTGCCGACGGTGCGACCACCCAGACCTACACCATCACCGTGACCGCCACGCTCAGCGAATGATCACGCGGGAGAGCGTACCCGCCGACCTGCTGGCGGATGTAAAAAACTACCTCAATATCACGTGGGATGACGAGACCACCGACGCCAAAATCTCCGGGCTGATCGCCTCGGCTGCCGCCTACCTGGACGGCAAGCTGGGCGGCCAGCCCGACTACGAGGCGGACGGCATGCCCCGCACCCTGCTGATGGAGTATGTGCGCTATGCGCGGGACAGCGCCCTGGATGTGTTCGAGAGCAACTACCAGGCGCTGATCCTGACGGCGCAGCAGGAAAGCATGGTGATCGATTATGCCGTGGAAATCGCCTTACAGGCCCAGGACTGACAACGGGGTGACGCAGAATTTTGGCGACGGCGTGGTGAATATCTACACCGTGACCAACAGCGCGCAACCGGGCTACCAGCCGGTGCCCGCCCTGACGCTGAAATGCGTGCTGCGGTATGAGGAGCAGCGGCTGGGCATCCAGCGGTACTACACCGGGCAGCAGAACCAGATCCAGATCGAGCGGGTGATCCGCACGCCCCGGTACGGGAACGTGACCAACCAGGACATAGCGGTGACCGAAAGCGGCAAGCAGTACGGCATCGACCTTGTGCAGGCGGTCACCGACGTGTACCCCGCGTCGCAGGACATCACGCTGACCAAGATCGAGCAGAAATACGAGGTGCCGGACGATGAAGTGGAGTGACCGCATTATCGCCTGCCACACGGCGGTGACCGACAAGGTCAGCCACGGGCAGGCGATGCAGGAGAGCCGGTATTTTGTCTGGATGGAAGATGGCCGCAACGACTTCATGGCGGGCGACCGCCACGCCGAGCGGGCCGTGGAAGGCACCACCGACCTGTACACCCCGCAGGAGCTTGACCCCTGGGCAGGGCAGTTTGAGGCTTCCCTGGACGCCGACGGGACCATAGCCTGGTACCTGAACAGCGTGCAGCTTGAGGAGGACACCAGCACCTGGCACTATGAGTGGGTGTGGCAGGTGCCGATGGGGGCAGAGGATGGCTAAGTGGATCATGGGCAAGGGCCTTAATAACTACATCGCCTACTTGCAAAAGCTCAACCTGGTCACCGATGAGGTGATCGGCGAGGCAGTGTACGAGATGGCCAAGGTGGTGGCGGACAAGGTCCGCGCCAACATCCAGGCGCTGCCTGCGGTAAGCAACGAGGCCAACATCGCCACCTATAAGCAGGGCAAGAGCAGCCTGAGCGAGCCGGAAAAGCAGGGCCTGCTGGACGGTTTTGGCGTGGCGCCCCTGCAAAACGACAACGGATACCTCAATGTAAAATTGGGCTTTGACGGCTACAACAGCATCAAAACCAAAAAGTACCCCAAGGGGCAGCCCAATGCACTGATGGCCCGGGTGACCGAGAGCGGAAGCCAATACCGCGACAAGACGCCCTTCATGCGCCCGGCGGTCAACGCCATGCGGCAAAAGGCTATAAAGGCGGCCCAGGTGACCATCGACGAAAAGATCGAAGCGATCGACCAAGAATAACCACAGCGGATACGGCCCGGGCGCCCGGGCACGTCCGCATTTTTTGTGTCCACTATGGACACGCACAGAAAGGAGATACAAATGGCAGCAGCTGGCAAAGTATGTACGGGCTTCAGCAAGCCGTATGTGGCGACCTATGCCGCCTCCGACGGCAGCGTTACCTATACCGGCCCGCAGCAGCTGGCGCGGGGCGTCGGCGTGGAGTTGGAACTGGAAACCGGCGAGGGTTCTTCCTTTTTTGCCGACAACGTGGAGGCCGAGACCAGCCCCGGCACCTTCACGAGCGGCACCGTCACCCTGACGGTGGACGGCCTTTTCGACACCGCCGAAAAGCTCATCATGGGCCTGCCTACCGCTACCCAGGTGCAGGTAGGTGAGGAGCAGGTGGACGTATACGACTACGGCGACGATATGCAGGCCCCCTACATGGGCCTGGGCTTCATCGTGCGCTACCAGAGCGCCGGTGTGGTGACCTACGCGCCCTTCCTGCTGACGAAAGTGCAGTTCCAGACCCCCGGGCTGGAAGCCAACACCCAGGAAGATGAGATCGAGTACCAGACCCAGGAACTGACGGCCACCATCCTGCGGGACGATACGGCCAAGCACAAATGGAAGCGGCTGGCGGCGGACCAGGAAACGGAGGCCGACGCCGAGAAAGTGCTAAAGGTCCTTTTGGGAGGTAGCGTCGAATGATCATCCACGGGAAAGAACGCGGCTTTTTTCTGAGCACCGGCGCCTCCATCGAGATCGCCGACATATGCCCGGACAAGGACCTGAAGCGTGTGGGCGAGATCCTGCAAGGGAGCTACGGCGAGGTCACGATGGTGGGGGCGGAATTTATCGCCATCATGAACAAAGCCTACGAGAGCAGCCTGCGCTATGAGCAGCCCGACCACCCCTACGACCCCATCACGGTGGACGAGGTGCTGAGCCTGTCGCCCACGGTGTACGCCGAGGCGATGCAGGCGGCTATGGAGACCTTTGCGCAGGACAGCAAGCAGACGGTAGAGGTCGAGCCCCCAAAAAAAGAAAAGGCCCCGCAGTAAGCGGCGGCAGCGCCTGGCTGCTCTTCTACGGGCACATGCTGCATATGACGCGGCGGGAGATCATGGTGACCCGGTACGGGGAGCTGCTGGACATGATCGCCTGCTACGCCATATCCAAAGGGGCAAAAGAAAAGAAGAAAAAACGCCGGATGTCTTTTGACGAGGCGATAAAGCTGAGGTGATACCATGGCCGTCAACATTGGCCCGAAGATCGGTATTGATGGCGAGGCCAAGTACCGGGCACAAATCAATAATATTATCCAGCAGGCCAAGACGCTGGACAGCGAGATGCGGGCGGTAACTTCCGGTTTTGACGAGCAGACCGACGCTATGACCCGCACCACGTCAGTGACCCGCATCCTGACCCAGCAGATCAGCGTGCAGGAGCAGCGCATCCAGAAGCTGTCGGAAATGCTGGACAAGTCCGCCCAGAAATACGGCGAGAACGACGACCGCACCCTGAAATGGCGGCAGGCAGTGAACGAGGCCACCGCCTCCCTGAACAAGATGCAGGGGGAGTTGAAGCAGACCGCCAACGAGACCGACGACCTGGGCGATGAGATGGAGCAGACCTCCCGGCAGGTATCCAGCCTGGGGGACATCATCCAGGGCACCTTTGTGGGCAACCTGATCAGCGACGCCGTGAGCAACCTGGTCAACATGCTGGGCGAACTGGGGGGCGAGGCGTTGACCGCAGCGGACAGCCTGACCAAATTTGAGGGAACCATGGAGTTCGCGGGCTTCGACCCCGCCACTATCCAGGAGACCAAAGCAGCCATGCAGGACTACGCAGATCGCACCGTCTATGACCTGGAAACGGTAGCCAACACCACCGCCCAGCTGGCCGCCAATGGCGTGGCGGATTTCGAGGCTCTGACTGAGGCTGCCGGTAACCTTAACTCGGTGGCGGGCGGCAACGCCAACACCTTCAGCAGCCTGGCCATGGTGCTTACCCAGACGGCCGGCGCCGGGAAGCTGACCACCGAAAACTGGAACCAGCTGACCGACGCCATCCCCGGCGCTTCGGGTGTGCTGCAGCAGGCCATGCTGGATGCCGGGGCCTACACCGGCAATTTCCGCGAAGCCATGGAAAATGGCGAAATCTCCGCCGAGGAGTTCATGGACGCCATCAAGGAACTGGGCAGCACCACAGAGGCCCAGAACGCCGCCACCTCGGTGAGCACCATCGAGGGCGCCGTGGGCAACCTGCGGGCGACCGTGTCCGGCTTCATCACCAGCTTTTTGACAGAGGGCGGCGGCATGGAAGTCATCACCACCGCTATCAACGGGGTGACTACCGCCTTCCAGAATCTGACCCAAAACGTAGACTGGGCGTCCTTCAAGACGACTCTCCAGAACGCCTTTGCGACCATCATCCCCCTGGTGCAGCAGTTCGTAAATTTTGTCATCGACAACTGGCCGATGATCTCCAGCGTCATTATCGGCGCCGGTATCGCCAAGCTGATCGGTGGCATCACGACGGCCGTCCTTGCGCTCAACACCGCCATGATGGCAAACCCCATCGGGTTGGTCATCGCGGCCATCTCTGCGGTCATCGCGCTGCTGGTCAACCTAGCCCTGCAGAACGAAAACCTCAAAACGAGCTTCGATGAGGGTGTCGCGGAGCTGGCCGCCTGGGTGGACAGCGTCAAGACCTGGTTTGCAAACCTGGACGCCTGGCTGGACCAGACGCTGGGCAATTTCTTTAATGTGGTCTTGCCCGGCGCCATCAATTCGATGGTGACCTTTGTACAGGAAAAATTTACCCAGATCGGGGAATTTTTCAGCACCCTGTGGCAGGGCATCGTGGACTCTGTCGTCTCTTTTGGCGAGGGCATCATCCAGACGGCCAGCGACATCGTGACGGCGCTGAAAGAAAAGATCAACTCCGCCATCGACTTCATCAAAAGCTTGCCGGAGAAGTTTTTCCAGTGGGGCGCTGACATGATCAACGGCCTGATCGAAGGCATCAAGAGCATCGACATTGGCGCGGCCATCGGCGGCGTGGCGGACACCATCGCCAGCTTCATCCACTTCTCCCGCCCGGACACAGGGCCGCTGCGGGAGTATGAAACCTGGATGCCGGACATGATGGCCGGACTGGCCCGGGGCATCCGGGAAAACCAGTACCTGGTGACCAACGCCCTGGCGGGCGTGGCCCGGGGCATGGAAGGGACGCTTTCGCCCTCGCTGGCGGTGCCAACGGGCAGACGCGTCGTGGTGCAGCTGGGGAATGTGACGTTTTACGGCTATACCCCGGACCAGGGTGACGCCTTTGTGCGGGACCTGAACCGCAAGCTGGGGAGGCTGCTATGATCGCAGGCGTGAGGCAATTCAAAATGATCAACTCCAACGTCCAGGAGTACGACATGACCCGGCCGGAGGCTCTTTTTTATAGCCCCACGGGGCTGGGCTGGGGCGAAGACGCGACAGTGCAGGAGGTGGGCGACGCCTACATCCTGACCCAACGCAAGCCCAAAAAGCCCGCCCCCGGCGGGTCCATGGTGTTCCGCACCTATGCGGAATACCAGAATTTTTTGGATTTTCTGCAGGTGGGCGGGCTGGTGCTCTGCTACAAGCCCATCAACACCTGGTACTACCTGGACGTGGTGGCCAGCATCGACAAATCGGAGATCAGCCATGAAAACGACCACCTGACCTGCCCCATGACCTTCACGGCTACCAGCAGCTGGTACGAAAAACTTGTAGCCTACCAGGCCCAGTCAAGCGGTGGCGGCAAGACCTACAGCTATACCTACCCTTACACCTATACCAGCAGCGCGGCGGGCACGGTGGAGATCCCCAACGGCAACCTGGCGAGCTACCCGCGCATCACCATCTTCGGGCCGGTGGATACCCCGACCTGGGCGCTATACCAGGGCGGCACGCGGCTGGAGACCGGCCGCGTCAATCTGGAAGTTCCGACAGGGCACAAGCTGATCGTGGACGCCAACCCGTCCACCATGGAGATCGCTGAGTACACCAACGACGGCGTTTTTGTCGCCAACCGCTACGCGGACAGCGATTTTACCACGGCACGGCTCTTTATGCTGCCCGCTGGCCCCTGCAGCGTCGTCTTTACGCAGGAGGGCGTGGGCGTGGTGAGCGCTTTTGTGGAGGTGCGCAAGCGTGTATAAGCTGGAAATTTTTACCGACCAGATGGAGAGCGCCGGGGCGACGATCATCGCCGCGCCGGAGATCAGCCTGGACTACCTGACCTATGACGCCTACAACCTGACGGTGCCCACGCTGACGGTGAAAAAAGGGTGGTACACCCATATCACCGACGGGGCCGAAACGGTAGCCGACGGCATCGTGAGCGATGTGCAGCCGGGACAGGGTACGGTGGACATCAGCATCCGGCCGCTGCAGGCACTTTTTGACGTGGCGGTTTTCCCGTCGCCAGTGCCGGACGTGGCCACCTGGCTGGTGCAGCAGATTACCGCGCAGTATGTGTCCAATGTGGACACGCTGCAAAATAGGCCGGTGCAGGTATCCACCGCAATACGCACAGCCTACCCGCTGGAACTGGACAGCAGCGCCGAGAGCGTCAACCTTATCGACGTGATGGCCCAGGCACTGAGCACCTACGGCATCTACGTGGACACCCGGCTGGACATGCGCACCAAAAAGATCACCGTGCAGGTGGTACCGCCCCCGGCGGCCGTCACGCTGGAGGCGGACAAGGAAAACGTGCTGGAGAAGACCATCACCCTGGGCGACAGCTACGGCAGCGCCAACAAGATGATCATCCGAAAGAGCGTGACCGACGAAGAGACCGAGGAAGTCAGCTACCCGTCGCAGGCGACCTACTACCTGCACCCGGACGGCACGGTGGACACCACCGACGACGACCGCATTACCCCCGTTTTTTGGGCACTGGGGACGCTGGAAGACAGCGAGACATGGGACGCCGACGCGCTGGAAAAGGCGCAGCAGGAACTGGCGCCCCAGCAGTACGACAATGAGATCGTGCTGACCTACCAGGCGGCGGACCGGCTGGTGGAACCGGCGGAGATCCAGCCCGGCACCCCGGCCACCATCTATGTGGGCGGCACAGCCTACAGCAGCATCCTGACAGGGCGCGGGTACTCGGCGGGGAAGATCACGCTGACCTTCGGCACTGTGCGGGTGGACCTGACCAAGCAACTGATCTTACAGAGGAGGGCGATCAAGTGATCACGGTATATCAGAATAACGGCACCACCGTCACCCCGCTGGCGGACGCCCGGCTGTACCAGCTTTTGAGCGGCAGCGCGGTGGGCGTGGTGCTGGGGTGCGAAGTCACCAGCCTGGGCGCCAGCCAACTCCGGGTGGGGGCCGGGTGGATATTGATCCTGGGGCGGTGCATCGAGGTCACGGAGGAAACCATCCTGGCCACCACCAGCACCAGCGGGGCGGTCAACGGCCGCCTGCTGCTGCACCTGGATGTGAGCAACACAGAAACGCCTGCTACCTGGGTGACCCAGGCGCAGACGCCGCTGCCTGATCTAGTGCAGGAAGACATCAACGGCAGCGGAACCATCTACGAACTGCCGCTGGCGACCTACCAGGTGGATCAGCTGCAGATCACGGAGCTACAGACGGTTCCGGCGGGCATTTTGCAGCCGGTGGTGCAGATGTATACCGGCACCCTTTTGGTCGATGGCTGGGCCGCCACCAGCGGCGAGGACCTGACCAACGGCTACAACTGGAAGCAGACGGTGACGCTGGTGCCGGATGAGGCCAACGCCCCGGCCGTGACGGAGGACAGCGTCTTTATCACGGGTTGCACCTACACGCCGACCGGCGTGGTGGATACCGATGAGGTGTTGGATGAGGTGCTGGCGATCATCAACGCCGGGAAGACTACCAGCGGCGCGGGCACCGTCACCACCCTGGTGGTGGATAAACCCGATGCGGATTTTCCGGCACGATGGGCGATTCGACCGGGAGGTGGATACTGATGGGGACGGCAGGAAGAGCGCCAGCTGGCGGAAAAGCAAAAATCTACATTGATCACATCTACACGACCAGCACGGGCGGATACACGGCGTGTGTCGTGGGGCAGTCCGGGGTGCTGGACAGTAGCAAGGGCTTCACGGCCGGGACCTCTGATGATGTACGCTTTGACCCCTATACGACCTCCGGCGCGACGGACTATGGCGTACTTGCCCTAAGTAACACTACCTTCAGCTATACGCCAAGCTATAGTGGGTACTACATCGACGACACCGGGAATCCGAAGCCCATTGAGGCAGGAACGAAGCTTTCGTGGTCGTATAGCGTCAGTAAAAACATGATTTTCATGTTCTTCAAAGTATAGGAGACCAGCAAAATGACGAATCAACATTATTTTAATGGGGGGGGCTGCCGTAGCCCCCTGATTGACGCATTGCACAAAGCCGTGAAAGGCGGTGATGTGTGATGGGCGTGGCACCGAGGTGGCCAAATAGTGGGGTCAAGTTTGACTACAAGGAGTTGTTTATTGGCGCTGCGCTGTATGGTGTAGCAAGGTGCTGGGTGACAACCCCCGCAGGGGTTGTGTACGCAGGTAATACAGAGCGCTTTGCGGTTAGCACGAATAATGGCGTCGCACGTGCAACGGCGAACGCAGATGGGTACTATGCAAGAATTTACTCGAATGGCGGTATAGAATCCAAGGTGTACTACTCTAAAGGAGAGACCCTTGGATCGGCCGGACCCAATGATGGAGCGGGTACATATATGTACTGGGCGGCACTCTAAGAGAACAGGAGAATCCATATGAAAACCTATCATGAAAAAACGGGCGAACTCATCGAAAGCCCCGACCTCTCGGCAGGTTACACCTACCCGGGCAAGCGGTACGTGGGCACCGAGCGGCGTGTGCTGGCTGGTACGGTGGCACTCTACCCGCCCGATGGGCTGCGGGTCGAAGTGCCGATATATGAGGACTGCTTATTTTTCCACCCTTGGGAGCCTGGCGAAAAGCCTGAGGAAAATCCGCAACCACCTGACCCGAAGCCGTCGGACACCGCCGCCACTTGGGACGAACTGGCGGCAGCCTACAGCGAGGGGGGTGACATCTGTATGAGCATGGACGCAAAGACGCTGGTGCTGGATGTGCTGCGCGACCTGGGTGCGCGCGAGGCTGCCGAATTGCGGCAGAACGCAGCGGAGATGGACGGCACGACCATCATTGCTTACGAGCGGGCCGTGCCCGCGTGGAGCCATGAGCGGGACTACAGCGCCTGGCCCGCGGGCGCGCCGGTGGCCGATGAGGGCCAGGTGTGGCTGCTCATCCAGCCGCACAACGCCGCCAGCTACGAGGGCCGCCCCAGCACGCTGCGGGCACTGTGGGGGCTGGCGCACACCAAGGACCCCACCCGGGCCAAGCCCTGGGTGGACCCCTACGGCACCAGCGGTATGTACATGGTCGGCGAGTGCTACCGAGCCAAAGACGGTACCGTGTATCGGTGCCTGCAAGATAATTGCGTATACGATGCGCAGGCTTTGCCTAGCGCGTGGGAGGAAGTGGAAGTATGACAAAAATCATCCATACGATCACGATCAACCGCTATTCGGCAAAAGCTGTCGGCTGCGCGCTGCAGCTTGTACTTGGTACATACGGAAGCTATGGCATAGAGCAGTTGCAGATCTATACAGATGAGACCTGGGATGGCCTCTTGATCACGGCAAACTTCGTCACACGGAACGGCGTGACTTCGGTGGTCGTTCCATCTTCCGGGTTGATTGATGTGCCGCCGGAAGCGACGGCCAGCCCCGGGATGGGCAACATCGTCATCGACGGGACCGCCGATGGGCAGCGCATCTACAGCGTCAACGTACCGTATATCGTGCTCGACCATGCCGATGTGGACGGGGC
>DXBO01000035.1 GCA_019116485.1 Candidatus Gemmiger excrementavium | reverse complement strand
ACTCCAACGGCTACATCGTGGACGAAAACGGCATTGACTACAAGGTCATGAAGGAAATCAAGGAAGTCAAGCGCGCCCGCATCAAGACCTACCTGGACTATGTGCCCACCGCCAAGTATGTGGAAGGCAGCCAGGGCATCTGGACCGTTGCCTGCGACATCGCCCTGCCCTGCGCCACCCAGAACGAGCTGCCGCTGGAAGGCGCCAAGGCACTGGTGGCCAACGGCTGCTACGCCGTGGCCGAAGGCGCCAACATGCCCTCCACCCCGGATGCCATCGCCTACCTGCAGGCCAACAACGTGCTGTTTGCGCCCGCCAAGGCTTCCAACGCCGGCGGCGTGGCCACCTCCGGTCTGGAAATGAGCCAGAACTCCCTGCGTCTGGGCTGGACCTTTGAGGAAGTGGACGAGCGTCTGCACACCATCATGGTCAACATCTACAAGGCTGCCGCCGCTGCCGCCGAGGAATACGGCTGCAAGGGCAACCTGGTGGCCGGCGCCAACATCGCCGGTTTCCAGAAGATCGCCTCCGCCATGATGAGCCAGGGCATCGTCTGATCCCGTTCCATTCCCGTAAAAACCAACAGGCACCCGCCGCAAGGCGGATGCCTGTTTTTATTGTGGTTTATTGCTGCAAAAATTCCCGGATCTCTTTCTCCACGGCGGCCACTTCCTCGGCAAAGGCGCGGGCCGATACCCGCAGGGCCCCGTGCCCCAGCACGATCACCTGCTCGGCGCCGTCGCTGCTCACCACCCGGGTGCGGCGCTCCTTGGCCAGCTCGTGGGTGGCCCGCTCGATGTACATGTCGGCGGTCTCGGCCTCCTGGGTGTAGACGACGTAGAGGTTGTGGTATTTTTCCACCTCCCGCACACCACCCCGCACTTTGTAGGCATCAAATACCAGAATGGGGACACAGCGTTTATATCCGGCGTAATTGCACAGAATATCCATCAGACGGCGCCGGGCTGCATCCAGATTGCTCTCGGCCACGCGGCGCAGATCGTCCCAGGCAAAGATCACGTTGTACCCATCCACCAGCAGGTAGTCGGGGCCGGTGGGCTGGGGCCTGGCCGGGGCGGGGGCACTGGCCGGGGCGGTGTGCAGCGCGGCACGGGCCGCCTTTTTGGCGTC
The DNA here is from genome assembly GCA_019116485.1 of Candidatus Gemmiger excrementavium. GTDB lineage: Bacteria > Bacillota > Clostridia > Oscillospirales > Ruminococcaceae > Gemmiger > Gemmiger excrementavium. Next base: position 4,167 of record DXBO01000035.1, on the reverse strand, counting down.
GGTGCCGTTCTCGCCCCGGTGCTTGATCTTGCCGTAGGTGCGCTCAAAAATAGCCAGCAGCTCCTTGTCCTGCTCCAGCGTGCCCCGGTAGGCGTCGGCCCGGCGGTGCCGGAAGGTACTGTCGCCGTCGTCCTCGGCGTCGGGCTGTCCGGCAGGGGCCAGCCGCCGGGCCAGACCGCTGGCCACATGGGCCTTGGCGGGGACTTCGTCCCACTTGACGTTGTACCCCGCCCCGTGGGAGCAGAACACCGAGTCCGACGGGTTCTCCACATCGGCGTCGGGGTCGTACCCGGCGGCGGTCACCACGGCCTCGGTGTCGTGGCAGACGTCGTACCCGGCGGGCAGTACGGCCCACCGGCCCAGGCCGTGGGTGTAGGCGGCCACCTCCCGGGCATAGCCGCGGCTGGTGGACACCGGCAGCCGCCCGGTCAGGCGGGCGGTGTCGCCCAGGGTCTCCGGCGGGTCGAAGGTGCCGCACATCCGCTGCACGTCGGCCATGGCCCGGCCAATGCCGTCGGCGGGCAGTTCCAGCGTGAAATCATACCAGGGTTCCAGCAGCTGCACGGCGCCCTGTGCCTGGGCGGTGCGCAGCCCCTGGCGCACGGCGCGGTAGGTGGCCTGGCGGAAATCCCCGCCCTCGGTGTGTTTCAGGTGGGCGCGGCCCGCCGCCAGCGTGATCTTTACGTCGGTCAGCGGCGCGCCGGTCAGCACGCCGGGGTGGGTACGCTCGGCCAGGTGGGTCAGCACCAGCTGCTGCCAGTTTTCCGCCAGGGAATCCGGCGGGCAGTCGGCGGCCAGCTGTACACCGCTGCCCCGGGGGCCCGGTTCCAGCAGCAGGTGCACTTCGGCATAATGGCGCAGCGGCTCATAATGGCCGATACCCTCCACCGCTGCGGTGATCGCTTCCTTATATAAGATGCCGCCCTCGCGGAAAGTGACCGTCAGCCCGAACCGGCTTTGCAGCAGGTTCTGTAAAATTTCCAACTGCACCTCGCCCATCAGCTGCACATGGACTTCGGCCAGGTCGTCCCGCCAGGCAACATGCAGCTGGGGGTCTTCGTCTTCCAGTGTCTGCAGGGCCCGCAGCACCGTGTGGGGGTCGGCCTCCCCGCAGTCTACCCGGTAGTTCAGCACCGGTTCCAGCAGCGGTGCCTGGGCGTCCGCCTCGGCCCCCAGCCCCTGGCCGGGGTGGGTGGCGGCAGGCCCGGCCACGGCCACCACCATGCCGGGTACGGCGGTGTTCACCAGCCGGAACTTGCTGCCGTTGTACAGCCGCAGGGCATCGGCCTTCTCACCGCCCGGCAGTACGGCTTTGACCGGCAGTGTGCCGCCGGTGATCTTCAGCCAGGTCAGCCGGGTCCCGGCGTCGTCCTGGCTGATCTTGAACACCCGGGCACCCAACTCCGGCCAGACCGGCGGCATGCGGGTCAGCGTCTGCAAACCGTGCAGCAGTTCATCCAGCCCGTTCAGCCGCAGCGCCGAGCCAAAATAGCAGGGAAATACCTGCCGCCGGGCAATGGCCTGTACCAGCGTGTCGTGTCGCGGTGCGCCGTCAGCCAGCACTTCTTCCATCAAAGGTTCACTGCACAGGGCCAGGGTTTCGGGGTCTGGTGTGCGGGTAAAATCCACGCAGCCGTCCCCGAAGCGCCCCCGCAGCTCCCGCAGGCGCAGGGCGGCATCGGCCCCCGGCAGGTCCATCTTGTTGACAAACACAAAGGTGGGCACCCGGTAGCGGGCCAGCAGTTTCCACAGGGTTTCGGTGTGGGCCTGCACGCCGTCAGTGCCGCTGATGACCAGCACCGCATAGTCCAGCACCTGCAGGGCCCGCTCGGCCTCGGCGGAAAAATCCACGTGGCCCGGAGTATCCAGCAGGGTCAGCATCGTTTCCTCGGCGTCGCCGCCGGCGGGCAGCGTGAGAACCGCCTGTTTGGCAAAAATCGTAATGCCCCGGGCCCGCTCCTGGGCGTCGGTGTCCAGAAAGGCGTCCCGGTGGTCCACCCGGCCCAGCTTGCGCAGCGCCCCTGCCCGGTACAAAAGCCCTTCGGCCAGGGTGGTCTTGCCGCTGTCCACGTGGGCCAACAGCCCCGTTACGATGCACTTCTGGGGGAATTCCCCGGTGGGTTTGGCCATAATTACCTCCTGTGTGGTATCGGTGCAAAAAAGTGCCTGCCGCCAAAGTGAGGCGGCAGGGCTGTGCGCCGGGTCATTCCCGGATCAACTCTTGCGGGATCAGCTTTTCGTCAAACATGACCTTGGAGTGGTTGTCCAACACCAGGTCTTTGCGCACCACCCGGCCGGTGGCGGCCTCGATGACATTGCGGTAGATTTTGGATACCCGGTACCAGGCGTCCGCCTCCCTGCGGAAATGGTGGTCTTCCTCCACGATCTCGTACCGCCAGGGGAAGGGCTGGCGGCTGCGCAGCTGGGTGATGAGTTCCTCCCCCTCGCACCAGACGCGCAGCTGCACGTCCTGGCCGGTGGTATTGCAGAAGCGGAAATCCAGGTAGTTGTAGCAGATGGATGTCCCGGCGCTGAAAGGCACCCGCGGCCCTTCGTCGGGGGCCAGCGCGTCGGAATGGCTGTGGAATTCCGTCACTTCCAGGGGGCTGTGCAGCACCAGCAGATGCAGCGCATGGGACAGATTGCACAACCCGCCGCCGATGTCGGCGGTCAGGCGGTTTTGCATAATGACCCGGCCTTCCTTGTAGCCTTTCCAGCGGGTGACCATGCCCACCCGCTGCCAGAAAGAAAAAGTCTGCCCGGGGTGCAGCACCAGGCCGTCCATCCGTTTGGCAGCCAGGGCAATGTTGTCCGCTTTGTTCAGCTGATGCTGCAAATTGACCCCCGGCGCCCGGCGGATCATGTGCAATTTGTGCTCGTAGACCAGGCAGGGCAGGGGCTCGGCCTGCTGGGTCGTGGCAAAATCCACGTGCCCGGTCAGGTTTTTCAGGCTGCGTTTCGCGATCTCCTTGTAGGTGGACAGGGCGTAGCAAAACGGGTTGATCTCACAAAAAAGTTTACGCTGTTTTTCCGGCATGGCCCGGACCTCTTTCCTATTTTACAATGTCTCTGAGCCGTCGGCAGCCCGGGGTCAGCCGCCAACACCACAGGATCAGTTTTTCCACCACCCGGCGCTTGCCGGGCCACCATTCGCCGGGGCGGCGCAGGTAATGTACCAGAATGGCGTCGATGCCGCAGCGGTTGGCACCGTAGATGTCGGTAAAAATCTGGTCGCCCACCGCCAGTACCTGTTCTTTGGGCAGACCCAGCAGCGCCAGGGCTTTTTCGTAGCCTTGGGGGGCGGGTTTGTCAGCTTCCGCGATGTAAGGGGCATCGATGTGGGCCAGGAACTGCAGAATGCGCTCCTCGCTGTTGTTGGACAGCAACAGTGTTTTCAAACCGGTCCGGTGAATCTGCCGGAACAGGCGGTCAACTTCCGGGGTGGAATCCGCCCCATGGAGTACCAGCGTGTTGTCGATGTCGAACAGGATGCCCCGGTAACCCTGCTGATAGAGTTTTTGGTAATCAATATCAAATACGGTGTCTGCGTAGGCGCAGGGGTAAAATTTTCTCAGCACAGGGGGCCTCCCTGTTCCATATAGCGGACAACACGGTCGATCTGCCCGGCAAAATCCGGGCCGAATTTGTGTTCAAAAAAGGCGCTGCCGATGGTAAATGCCCAAGGGGCGGTACGGCGGATCTCGTCCAGCCGCCCGCAGCTGTCTACACTGCCTGCCACACACACGGGGGCGTTCACCTCGGCGACAAAGCGGCGGATCAGCCGGGATTTGTCGCCGGTATAGCGGTAGCCCAGCAGATCAATGCCAAAAACGCCTTTCTGAAGGTAGGTTTTTGCCTGGCGGACCATCTCATCGATGCCGCCTTCCAATACAGAGGGCCGCCCGCTTACCGTACCCACAAAGGGCATGTATTGTATGTGGTGGTCCTGGCAGAATTTGTTTACTGCGTCGGAAAAAACGGTGCCCATCAAAAGGTCACAGCCGCATTCTGCGGCCATTCGGGCCCCTTGCAGGCATTCCGACTCGGTGTAGGCCACTACTTCCAGGGCGGTTTTTTTGTGGCAATCCCGCATGCATTGAAACAGTTTCCGCATCTCAGGCAGCGGCAGGCCGGCCTCTTTGAACCCCCAATATTCTGCCGCGGCGT
>DXBO01000034.1 GCA_019116485.1 Candidatus Gemmiger excrementavium | reverse complement strand
TTTCTGGAAATGCCAGAGAAAGCTGATGGGAGCCAGCTGGCAAACCTCCATCGAAAAAAAGCGGTGCAAGTACCCAGATTCGCTCAGGGCGCTGGCAGGAAACAATTTCGTGATCTCCGACGATCATGGTTGACCGCTCAGCCCGGACAGCTATGCCTCCATCGTCAAAAGAATCGGCGACAAGGCCGGTATCCGCCACCTTCATCCGCATATGTTCCGGCATACCTTTGTCAGCATCCTGATGTCAAATCCTGATATTGGTGTCGCTACGGTGGCAGCAGAAGCATGCCATGCCCAGCCCAGTACAACCCTGATGATCTACACCCAGCAGTACAAAAAGCGGCAAGAATCCATCCGTAATCAGTTGAGCCGTGAACTGTACGGAACCTAAAGAAAGAACGTGCCTCGTCATTAAAAAATGACGTAGGCACGTTCTTTTTGGTGGGCCAGGCAGGGATTGAACCCGCGACCAATCGGTTATGAGCCGACAGCTCTGACCAGCTGAGCTACTGGCCCACATAACTATATTGAAGAACTCCTAAAACACCATCTCGTAGCCAATCCGTAGCCAAAACGGCACTTTTAGAAGTAACAGCGAAAATAAATGACGTTAAATCGTTGTTTTGGAAGAAAATTTTGGTTAAACTAACAGGTTATGAGCCGCCAGCTCTGACCAGCTGAGCTAATGGCCCGCACAGCTGTATTGGATATTATACCACAAATTTTCGGCGGCGGCAAGGCAGGGCGGGGCATCTTTTTGGCGGGACAAGCATACCTTTAACCAAAAGGGGGCGTTTTCTATGCGGCGTTTGGGGGTCGGGCTGGTGGTGCTGGTCCTGTTGCTGGCTTTTGCGGCGGCGCCGCTGCTGCTGGGCCCTGCCGGTGTGCCGTCGCCCGGCACCGGGGCAGCGGCCACCCCCGCCCCCACGGCGGCCCCGGCCCTGCCTGCCCGCACCGCGCCCTACCGGGCCGTGTGGGTCAGTTATCTGGAATGGCAGACGGTGGACTTTTCCTCGGCAGCGGCCTTTTCCGCCGACGCCGACGCCCTGCTGGATGGCATCGCCGCCCTGGGCGCCACTGTGGTACTGGCCCAGGTGCGGCCCTTCGGGGACGCGCTGTACCCCAGCACGCTGTATCCCTTCAGCCACCTGTGCACCGGCACCCAGGGGCGGGACCCCGGCTTTGACCCCCTGGCCCTGCTGGTGCAGGCCGCCCATGACCGGGGGCTGGAGATCGAAGCCTGGATCAACCCTTACCGCCTGCAGGCGGGGGGCGTGCCCGCCCTGTGCGATACCAGCCCGGCCCGGCTGCACCCCGAATGGACCAAAGAGACCGTCACCGGGCTGTACCTGGACCCCGCCGACCCGGAGGTACGCCAGTTCATTGCCGACGGCGTGGAAGAATTGTGCCGCAACTATGCCATCGACGGCATCCATCTGGACGACTACTTCTACCCCACCACCGACCCTGCCTTTGACGCGGCGGACTATGCCGCCGGGGGCGGCGGTCTCTCGCTGGACGATTGGCGCCGGCAAAACGTCAACGACCTGATGGCCCTGTGCCACGGCGTCACCGCCCGGTACGGCGTGCGGCTTGGGGTGGCCCCCCTGGCCGACCCCGACCTGTGCCGCAGCGGCCAATACAGCGACGCCGCCCTGTGGCTGGCACAGGGCGGCTATGCGGACTATGTGATGCCCCAGCTGTACTGGGGGCTGGACTATGAACAAAACGGCGATACTTCGAACTGTTTTTCCTCCCTGGCTGCCGAATGGGCCGCGCTGCCCCGGGCAGAGTCGGTGGCGCTGTATGTGGGGCTGGGGGCCTACCGCATCGGCGCGGGGGACGGCTCCACCGGCCCCGACGGGGAATGGCAGAGCGGCCACGCCCTGGCCGACCAGCTGGCGGTGCTGGACACCCTGGGGGTGCAGGGGGCCGGGCTGTACCGCTACGCCAGCCTGTGGCAAAACCCCGACTGGGCTGACCTGGCTGCCCGGGAACGGGCCGCGCTGGCGGCACGGTGGGGGGTCACAACCCCCGGGTATTGAGCCGGTATCCCACCTTGAACACGGTCTGGATCTCCCGCTGCAGGCCCAGCTTGCGCCGCACCCGGTTGATGTGCACATCCACGGTGCGGCTTTCGCCGATATAATCGTAGCCCCAGGCGGCGGCCAGCAGCTGGCCCCGGGTCAGGGCCATGTTGCGGTTCAGGATCAGCGTTTCCAACAGGGCGTATTCCCGGGGGGTCAGCTCCACCGGCAGGCCGTCCCGCCAGACACGCCGCCCCCGCAGGTCAATGTACAGGTCCTTGAAGCGGTATTCGGTATTGCCCTGCCGCGCCCGCCGCAGCACCCGGTGCATACGGCCTTTCAATTCCCGCAGGGCGCGCTCCTCGGCGCTGCCGGTACGTTCCGCCATCTCTGATTCCCCCTTTTTGCTTGTTGTCTATATACTATAACGAAAGATGTTACCGACTTGTTACAAAATCTCTCAATATTTGAACAATTTATTATATATTGTATATTTTTAGCAAAAAAATTGCCGCAGCACCCCCCGGGCGCCTGCCCCGCCCCCACCGGGTCCCTGCGGAAAACCCGGCCTGTTTTCCACCGGTAAAATCCGCGCTGTACCCGCAAAATTTTCAGCTTTTCCCGGTTTTTCACTGGGTTTTCCACCGTTTCCACCGGGTTTTCCACAATTCCACCGTGGAAAAGCCGGTGGAAACGGTGCAAAACTCTGCCCCGGCCCCTGCAAAGCCCGTCACGGCAAGGTTTTTTCGGTTCGTTCAAACTCCTGTCACACCCCGTTCATTTTTATGGCGCATGCTATACCCTGTAAGGAGTGAACATACCATGAAAGAAGCCACACCCCCCAAAGACCCCAAGAAAAAACTATGGATCGGTTATGCCGTCATCATCGGGCTGCTGCTGCTCAGCAATATTTTCCTGCTGCCCGCCATGATGCAGGCCCGCGTCCAAAGCGTAAACTACAGCACCTTCCTGCAAATGCTGGAAGATAAAGAACTTTCCACCGTCCAGCTGGAGGATCAGCAGATTTTCTTTGTGGACAAGGAAGAAAACGCCTACAAGACCAACGCCATCGCCCAGGACGGCGACCTGGTCAACCGCCTGGAGGATGCCGGCGTAGAGTTCGGCACCGTCTACCAGCAGCCCACCATCTGGGACACGCTGCTCAGCCTGGTGCTCAGCTGCCTGCCCTTCCTGCTGCTGTTCTGGCTGGCCAACCGCATGCTGAGCAAACGTATGCAGGGCATGGGCGGGGCCAACTCCATGTTCTTCGGCGGCAAATCCGGCGCCAAGCAGTATGTGGTGGACGACGAGACCGGCATCAAGTTCAACGCCGTGGCCGGTGAGGACGAAGCCAAGGAAAGCCTGCAGGAGATCGTGGATTTTCTGCACAATCCCAAAAAGTATGAGGACATCGGCGCCAAAATGCCCAAAGGCGTGCTGCTGGTGGGCCCTCCGGGCACCGGCAAGACGCTGTTGGCCCGGGCCGTGGCCGGCGAGGCCGGCGTGCCCTTCTTCTCCATCGCGGGCAGCGAATTTGTAGAGATGTTCGTGGGCATGGGCGCCTCCAAAGTCCGGGACCTGTTCAAGCAGGCGGGGGAAAAAGCCCCCTGCATCGTCTTTATTGACGAGATCGACACCATCGGCAAAAAGCGGGACGGCGCAGGCAGCATCGGCGGCAACGACGAGCGGGAACAGACGCTGAACCAGCTGCTTACCGAGATGGACGGCTTTGACGCCACCAAGGGCGTGGTGATCCTGGCCGCCACCAACCGCCCCGAATCCCTGGACCCGGCGCTGACCCGCCCCGGCCGGTTTGACCGCCGGGTGCCGGTGGAACTGCCCGACCTGAAAGGCCGGGAGAGCATTCTGCGCCTGCACGCCAAAAAGGTGAAACTGGGCCCCGACTGCGACTTTGCCGCCGTGGCCCGCATGACCCCCGGCGCCTCCGGCGCCGAGCTGGCCAACATCGTCAACGAGGCGGCCCTCTGCGCCGTGCGCCACCGCCGCAAGTCGGTGACCCAGTACGACCTGCAGGAAGCGGTGGACACCATCCTGGCCGGTGCCCAGAAAAAGAACAAGATTCTCAACGACAAGGAAAAATGCATCGTGGCCTACCACGAGGTGGGCCATGCCTTGGTGGCGGCCCTGCAGACCCACAGCGCCCCGGTGCAAAAGATCACCATCGTGCCCCGTACCTCGGGCGCGCTGGGCTTCACCATGCAGGTGGAGGAGGGCGACCACACCCTGATGACCCGGGAGGAGATTCTCAACAAAATCGCCACCCTGACCGGTGGCCGCGCCGCCGAGGAAGTGGTCTTCCACTCGGTGACTACCGGTGCCTCCAACGATATTGAACAGGCCACCAAGCTGGCCCGGGCCCTGGTGACCCGCTACGGCATGACCGAAGATTTTGACATGGTGGCCCTGGAAACGGTGAACAACGCTTACCTGGGCGGCGACACCAGCCTGGCCTGCAGCCAGCAGACCGCCGCCGATGTGGACGCCAAGGTGGTGCAGATCGTCAAGGACGCCCACCGCAAAGCCCGGGAAATGCTGGAGGAAAACCGCCGCAAACTGGACGAGATCGCCCAGTTCCTGTATGAAAAAGAGACCATTTCCGGTGAGGAGTTCCTGCGCATTTTGAACGCTCAGCCGCAATTACCAGTTTCCCACTCGGCAGAATCCACAAAAGAGGGTTCGTAATTTTGTGCTATTGTACCCGCTTTCGCTCTTGACGAAAACTCTGCCGTTCTGTATCATAAAATAAAACTTTCCCAGTGAGAGGGGGATTGCGGAATGTCCTTTGAGGAGTTGCAGGAGCTTCTGGCCGAACAGTTCAGCTGCGATACCGCGGAACTCAAACGCGGCGTGGCGCTGTCCGACCTGGGCGCCGACCACGAAGATCTCATCGAACTGGCCTGGGCGCTGGGCGAAGCCCTGGGCGTGGAGATCGACGAAAGTGAACTGAGCGTGGATTTCACCATCGGGGAACTGTGGCGCTTTGCGCTGGACCAGGTTGAAAACGCGGATCTGTAAAAGCATAGGGCCCGCCCGGACAGGGCGGGTCTTTTTTTCGGCAGGGGAAGGAACGGGTTATGGCAAACAACATTGCAAAGACCAAGCGCAAACGCCTGGCGGCGCTGGGGCTGCTGCTGGCGGTGGGGCTGGCGCTGATGCTGGTCTACGCCGCCCGCAAGCAGGGCTACCATGTGGACGAGCTGTACACCTACGAGCTGGCCAACTACCCCGGCGGGTTCTACGCCCTGCAGGAAGGGTATATGGATGCCTGGCAGGACGGCGCGCTGTTCCGCAGCGCCCTGCACCCCACCCGGCCCTTTGACTATTCCATCCCCTGGAACAACCAGAAGATCGACGTTCACCCGCCGCTGTACTACTGCGCGGTGTACACGGCCCAGTCGCTGCTGCCGGGGCTTGCCCTGCCCTGGGCGGGGCTTTTGCCCAATTTTGTGTTTTTGCTGGCGGGCACGGCGGCGCTGTATATGGCGGCCCGGCGCATGACCGGCCAGTTCTGGACGGCCTGGCTGGGCGCGGCGGTGTTCTTGTGCAACGTGGGCAGCCAGGGCATGGCGGTATTCACCCGCATGTATGCCATGCTCATGTGTGAAACGGTGCTGCTGGTGTGGGCCCACCTGACGCTGTACCGCCGCCTGCTGGCGGGGCAGCGGCCCCGGCTGCCGGTGTTTCTGGCGCTGGCCGCCGCCACCCTGGCGGGGGCGCTGACCCAGTATTTCTTCCTGGTATTCTGCTTTTTCTTCTGCGGGCTGTTCGGGCTGTGGCTGCTTTTCACCCGCCGCTGGAAAACCGCCGCCTGCTATGCGGCGGCAGAGTTCGGCGGCCTGGGGGCGGCGTATCTGGCTTTCCCCACCATGAAGGAACACATCTTTTCGGGGTCCCGGGGCAAGCAGGCCATGGGCAGCTTTTTTGACCTGAACGCCCTGTCGGACTGGGGGGCCAGCCTGGGCCGGGTGCTGCGGCTGCTGGGGGCGCAGTTCGGCGGCGTGATGCTGTGGGCGCTGCTGGCCCTGCTGGCCGCCGCCCTGCTGTGGAAACGGGGCTGCCGGTTCCGGGGCATGGGGTTGTTTGCGGCCATGCTGGCGGCGGCGGCGCTGTGCTACATCGTCATCATTGACAAGGTGGCCCCCTTTGAGGCTGACCGCTATTATGTGCTGGTGTACGGGCCGCTGATCCTGGCGGCCACGGCGGTGCTGGGCCGTCTGTCGGCGCTGTTCCCCCGGTGGGAGCCGCTGCTGGCCCTGGTGGTGGCGGTGCCGGTGCTGGTAGCCCACCTGACCGCCGGCAACGAGTACCTGTACCCCCAGTATGCTGACCGTGCCCCGGCGCTGGAATCCACCGCCGCCCTGCCTGCCGTGGTATTGAACGCCGCCGGGTATGAGGTGGCCCCCGACCTGTTTTTGCCGGAATTTGCCGCCCGGGAGGCGGTGTACCAGGCCGGCGGGGCCGACGACAAGGCCAGCCTGGCCGACGCCGCACAAAGCCGGGACCTGTCCGGCGGGTTTGTGCTGTACGGGTATCTCTATGACGCCGACGACCTGCTGGCCCTGGCCGGACAGGTGCTGGATATCCAGTCGGCGGAATTGCTCACCGAGACAGCCCGCTGCCCGGTGTATTCCATCACATTGGCCGGATAACCTACTTTCTTTGCAAAGAAAGTAGGCAAAGAAACGCTGATCTTTTTTCCCGTGAGTGAGGCGGTTTCGGGTGTTTCTTCCGGGAATAGACAATTTTATTGTATCCGTAGGGCGGGGATTCATCCCCGCCGGGCAAATGCCCCGCCGCGCCCATTTCCCGGGCCGGGGCACCCCGCACCGCAACCGATACACCCCGCCCTGCACGATAAACAAAAAAGGCATGGTCCTCTGACCATGCCTCAGCGTGTCGAGAAACTCGACACGCTGCAAAAGGGGGAACAGTCCCGCACGGCGGTGCCTGACGGGCCTATTCCCCCTCTTGAACACCCCCTCGACAAAATTTGACGGCAAATCGCGCACTCGCCGCTA
>DXBO01000033.1 GCA_019116485.1 Candidatus Gemmiger excrementavium | reverse complement strand
TTGACCAGCGTGCGGGACAGCATGTTGTACAGCCCGATGGCCACGGTCCAGTCGGCGCTGACGCCGGAGTTGAGGATCATCTTGGCCATGACGAAGTCGGTCCAGGGCATCATGAAGGAATTGATGATGGTGTAGACCAGGATCGGCCTGGACATCGGGATGACCACCTGGAAGAAGATGCGCGCTTCCGAAGCGCCGTCCAGCTTGGCGGCTTCCCGCAGCGAGACGGGCACCGTGTCAAAAAAGCCCTTGCAGATCAGGTAGCCCAGGCCCGAGGACCCGGCGTACACCATGATCAGGCCGGCGTAGGAGTTGGTCAGGTTCAGATACCGCAGCACGAAGTAGACGGCGATCATGGCCAGCACGCCGGGGAACAGGTTGACCGTGACCGACAGGTTCTGCAGCAGCCGCCGGCTTTTGAACCGGCAGCAGCTGAAGGCGTAGGCCACCATCAGCACAAAGCAGGTGGAGATCACGCAGTTGAACACGGCCACAATAAAGGTGTTGGCGAACCACTGGGGGAACTGCGCCACGCTGTCGGGGTGGAACAGCACGTTGATGTAGTTGTCCAGCGTATACGTCTCGGGGAAGAAGGTCGTGAAGTTGATGCCGCGGTAGCCGGAAAAGGAGGTGACCACCAGCCAGACGATCGGCACCAGCCATACCACAGACAGCGCGATCAGGATCAGGTGGCGGATCGTGCTGCGCACGCCGCGCTGGACCTTGCCCTGGCGAAGCTGCTTTTGGGTATCGGTAGACATTGCCTGTGTCAAGAGAACGTCGCCTCCTTCTTGTTGATGAACCGGAAGCACACCACCGTGAACACGGCGCAGATGATGAACACCATGATGCCGATGACGGCGGCCATCTTGTAATTGTACTGTTCCTGGGTCAGGCGGAACAGCCAGGTCACCAGCAGGTCCACCTCCTTGGCGCTGGAGGCTGCCATCGCCTGGTCGGTGGTGACAAAGACATCCTGCGTCAGCAGGTAGATGACGTTGAAGTTGTTGATGTTCTTGACAAAATCGGTGACCAAGGCCGGGCCCTGGACGCTGAGCAGGTAGGGCAGCTTGATGGAGAAGAACATCTGCACCGGGTTGGCGCCGTCGATGCGGGCGGCTTCCAGCATATCGCCGGGAATGTTCATCAGAACGCCGGTGGCAATCAGCATCTGGTAGGGCACGCCGACCCAGATGTTGATGAGGATGATCATGACCTGGGCCCAGCCGTTGCTGGTCAGGAAGGGGATGTGATCCATGCCGGGGCTGAGCAGCCCGATGTTGTGCAGGAAATCGGTGACGCCGATGTTGGACATCATCGTGTTGAAGATGCCGTTGTCGCCAAAGAAGTTGCGCACCAGCAGCAGGGTAACGAACTGGGGCACCGCGATGGTGATGACGAACAGGGTGCGCCACAGCTTGGGGAACTTGGTCTTTTTGTCGTTGATGAACATTGCCAGAAAGACGCCGCCAAAGAAGTTGGTAAAGGTGGCGAAGAACGCCCAGACCAGCGTCCAGGCCAGAACCTTGCCGAAGGCGTAGCCGAAGGTCAGGGACAGGCTCTGCCCGCCGCCGAACAGGGTGAAGAAGTTGGACAGCCCCACCCAGGTGAACAGCGAGTTGGGCGGCATGTGCTGCTGGTCGTAGTTGGTGAAGGCCACCGCGATCAGGATGAACAGCGGCACGATGGTGAACACCACCACCCCCAGCACCGGCAGGGTCAGCAGCGTGACGTAGAATTTCTCGTTCAGGTACACGCGGATGTCCTGCCGGAAATTGTTGGTCTTTTTGCCCGCCTGGCGGATCTGCTGCAGCTGGTAGTTGGAGGCCACCACCGCCATGGCCGCGGCGATCAGCGCCACGATCACCACCAGGGCGATGACGCTCAAAAGCAGGATCGCAAAGGAGTTGTCGTAGTCATTGACCTCGTTTTTGAAGGTGGCCGGGTTGAACACCATCTCCATCTGGACGGTGCCCAGGGTGCCGAATTTCATCAGGTTGGGGATGCCCGCCACCCCCAGGTAGTAAAGCCCGAGCCCTTGCACCAGGGTGACCAGGACCGCCTTGATCAGCTGGCCGTGGCCGATATAGCCAAGCCCCCAGATAAAGAAAGACAGCTTGGTGAAAACATCCCCATGGACAAAGGCATGGCCGAATCTCTGCAGGAAGCCGGGCTCCCTGCCGTCCGCACGCAGCGGGGCTGTCAGCGTCATTTCTGCCACAGCGACCACTCCTTTCCGTTTGATTCGCGCACAATAAAACGGGCGCCGCCCGCGGGCGGTATGCCGCAGGCAGCGCCCGCCGATCTTTTACCGGTTCGTTTCAGCCGGGGTCACTGCGCCACTGCGGCGGTGATGCCGGCAACCGCATCGTCCACCAGCTGCTGGGTGGTCTTGCCCTGGGTGTCGCCGGAAGCCAGGATCTGGCCCAGGCTGGCGGCGGGGTCCCAATAGTTGGCGCCCACGCGCTGCAGGTCGGAGAAATCGCTCTGGGCGGCCAGCGCGGCAATGGCGGGGGCAGCCTGCACCGCCTCGGAGGCGTTCACATTGATGTTGGAGGGGCCCAGCTGGCGGTCTTCAAACCGTTTCTGCTGGTTGGCCTCGTTGGTGATGTAGTCGGCCAGCATCATGGCCACGCCCACGTTGGCGCTGTGGGGGTTGACGCCCACCAGCTTGTAGCCGGCGAAGGAGCCCATCTGGACCTGCTCGCCGTTCATCGTGTAGGTGGGCAGTTTGGTGGCGGCGTAGTTTTCGCCCCAGGTCTCCTGCGCGACCTGCGCGTTCCAGGTGCCGCTGACGGCGGCGCAGACGGTACCGTTGGTGATGCCGGAAACGATGTCGGCGTCAGGCGCGCTGACAAAGGCGCTGTTGGACGCAATGTCCATGACGGCCTGGGCCACATCGGCGCCGGGCTCCTCGTTCCAGTTGCAGACGGTGTTGACCCCGTCGTCGGCCAGGGTGGCTTCCAGGCCGGCACCGGCAAAGAAGCTGTAGATGTACCAGCCGTCGTTCAGCGTCATGTCAAAGGTGCGTCCGGCAGCCGCCGCGGCCGCCAGGATGCCGTCCACCGTCTGGGCGTCCTCGGCGCTGATCACGCTGGAATCATAGTACAGGAAGTAGCCGTTGTCCGCCGTCATGGGGTAGGCGTAGAGCTTGCCGTCCAGGCTGGCGGCCTCCACCGAGCCTTCCAGATTGCGGCTCTTCACATCGTCCGCGTTCAGCGAGACTTCCTGCAGTGCGCCGGCCGCCACCAGCTCGTTGAGCTGGTCGTCGGCAAAGGCAAACACATCCGCCGCGGCGGTGGGGTCGGTCAGGATGTTGTCTTTGGCGTCCGCCTCGGAGCAGGCGCCGATGTTGATGGTGATGTTGCCCTTGTCGGCGTTCTCTGCAATGAAAGCGTCGGCCATCTCGCGCAGCATCGTCTGATCTTCCTCGGCGCCCCACATGGTCAGGGTAACGTCGCCCCAGCTGGCCGCCTCCCCGGTCGCGTCGCTGCCGGTGGAATCGGTGGCGGCCGCGCCGCTGTCTGCCGCGGCGGCGGAGCTGCTGCTCGGGCTGCCGCCGCAGGCGGCCAGAGACAGCGCCATGACGGTGGCCATAGCCAGGCTTACTTGTTTTTTCATAGCGGTCTTCTCCTTTTGTGTTGGCTGTGTTGTTTAGTTGCGCAATCTTGTGCAACTCATTGCTCTATTATTATACTTCAATGGTGCCGGCAGCGTCTATATTCCAAATCCACAGTGTTTTTTCCGTGATGTTGTGCAGTTTGCTTATATTCCGGCCTTTTTGCGTTTTTGGCTGCGCAATATGGCGCAAGCGTCCTTTCCGACCCCGCCGCAGCAAAAAGCACCCGCCTCCCGGCGGGTGCCAGACTGTCAAAGCTGTCGAGAAGGTTCAGAATCTGCCGCCGGCGGCGGGCGGTTTGCGGCCCGTGCGCTGCCGGCGCGGCCCTGCGGCCGGCTACTTGGTGGAATCCCGAAGGATCAGTTGATACCCTTCCACCAGGCGAGTGTTGGTCTGCTTGCGGGACAGGATGTCCAGCAGCATCCGGCAGGCGGCCGTGCCCAGCCGTTCCGCGTCGAACTGCACGGCGGACACCGCCGGCATCGTGCTTGTGAGCAGTTCGCTGTCATACAGGCTGGCCACCTGCAGGTCCTGGGGCACCCGGATGTGCCGGGCGTGCAGCGCCTGCATGACGTCGAAAGCCAGCCGGTCGTCGCCGCAAAGCAGGCAGTCCGGGCGCTGTTCCAGCAGCGCCTCCAGCGCGTCCGCCAGCTGGGCGGCGTTCTCCACCCCATCCTGCACCAGGCGGCGGTCCTCCGGAACGCCGAACTCCGGCAGGGCGCGCAGATACCCGCGGATGCGGTCCTTGTTCACCGTATAGGTGGTCGTGCCTGCGATCAGCGCGATCCTTCTGGCGCCCAGGCGCAGCAGCAGCCGGGTCATCTCATGAGCGGCCCCCACCTGGTCGTTGTCCACCTGGGGGATCTGGTCGCACTCGCACCGCCCGATCACCACATAGGGCACCGCGTACTGGCGCAGAAGATCCAGGCAGGGGTCGTCCTCCATGGCGCGGGAGAGGATGACCCCGTCCGTTTTGTGGTTGGCCAGCTGCCGTTCCAGCTGGGTCGTGTCCGACGCGCTGGCATAGCACAAAAGCAGGTCATACCCCCGCTGCGCCGCCATCATGCTGATGCCCCCCATGCACTTGCGCAAAAAGGGCAGGTCCAGCTTGACAAAATGATCGGGGATGACCATGCTCAGATTGTGGGTGGCCGTGTTGCCGGACCACTGGGTGCGCACGATCGGCGCCGCGCCGGTGCTGGTCACATAGTCGCGCACCCGCTTGCGGGTGCTTTCGCTGATGCGTCCCTTGCCGGACAAAGCGCGGGATACCGTTGTTTTTGACACTTGCAACGCCTGTGCGATCTCCTCGATCGAGATTCTGTCCTTCTCCGTATTCGCCACAATGACCCCTCCCGAATCAGATCGGCGCAATTTATTGCGCAATTTCAGCATATCAGTTTCCGCGCAGCCGTGTCAAGGGCATCGGGGCAAAACCGGCAGAACCACCAGCTTTCCCCAAACAGAATCGTCATTTTGACAAAAAGAGAGCGCCTTTCTCTGTGCAGCAACACAGGGAAAGGCGCTCTTTTTCAGAATGATCGCTCACAGCAGCCTGGTCAGCCGGCCGCCGTCCTGCTGCCAGACCGCCGTGCCGTAGGCCGGCAGCACCGCATCCAGGGCCTTTTCGGGGCGCGGGTTGCAGTTCTGCACAAACAGCAGCCCATCCCGCCGGGCCGCCAGCACGCCGGCCGGCAGGGGCAGCGGGCTGGCGGGCGCCAGTCCGGCCTCCTTCGCCAGTCCGGCATACAGCGCACTGTAAAAATCCTGGGTGAAGCGGCTGGCCAGGTAGTAGGCCCGGCCGTCGCCGCAGGGGTGTACGGCGGCCGCCGGCGCACCCGCAAAGTAGTCCTCGTCATACAAAAGCAGCGGGGTGGCGGGGTCCGTCTCATTCAGCGCAGGCACCTCGCACAAAACGCTGGCCTGGGTGACGGGCAGCGGCAGCGGCGCACCCGGCGCCGGGATGCAGCGGCGGCGCTCCTCGTCGTAGAGGCCGTCGATCTCGGCGCGGCGCAGGCCCAGCAGTTCGGTCAGGCCGTAGGGCGTATCGCCCAGGCGGCAGAGGTCGCTCTCGTCCACCACGCCGCTCCACTGGCTGACCACCACCGTCCCCCCGCGGCGGGCAAAGAGGCAGAGCTTTTCGGCAAAATCATCCCGCAGCAGGTAGAGCATCGGCGCCACCACCAGGCTGTACCCGGCCAGGTCGCTGCCCTGGCCTATAAAGTCCACCGTGACGCCGGCGCGGGCCAGGGCGTTATAGTGGCAGGCCAGTTCCCGCCAGTATCCCAGCCCCAGGTTGCGCGGCCCGCTGGAGCCTTCCAGCGCCCACATATTCGGCCAGTCGTGGACGATGGCCGCCTGCCGGGGGCGCCCGGCGCCGGCTGCGCAGGCCAGCTGTTCCAGCGCCGCGCCCACCTCCGCCGTCTCCCGGAAGGTCCGCGCATCGCTGCGGCCGTCATGCCCGACGACCGCCCCGTGGAACTTTTCCTCGGCGCCGCGGCTGGCACGCCATTGGAAATAGCAGACGCTGTCCGACCCGTGGGCCACCCCCTGCAGGGCCGACAGCATGGCCACGCCCGGCTTTTTCTGCTTGGTCACCGGCTGCCAGTTGGTAAAGCTGGGGCTGGATTCCATGATCAGGAACGGCTTGCCCTTGAGCGAATAGAACAGGTCGTGCATCATGGCGGTGTCCAGCGCGGTCTGCTCCACCGTTTCGCTGGGCTTGTGCCAGGTGGGGTAGTTGTCCCAGCTGACCAGGTCCAGCTCTTTGGCCAAGTCATGGTAGTCGATGTCGTGGAAGCGGTACATCAGGTTGGTGGTAAACTTTGCTTCCGGCAGGATGCCGCGGATCACGTCCCGCTCAAATTTGAAAAAGTCGATATGCCGGTCGCTGACAAACCGCTTCCAGTCAAGCGTCAGCCCCTGCACCGCGTCCTCGCCCTGGGGGGCGGGGCTTTCGATCTGGTCCCAAGCGGTATAATCATGGCTCCAGAACCGGGCGTTCCAGGCTTTGTTCAGGGCGTCCAGGCTGCCGTAGCGGGCCTGCAGCCAGCGGCGGAACTCCGCCTGGCAGAGCGGGCAGTGGCAGTCGCCGCCCATCTCGTTGGAGATGTGCCAGAGGATCACCGCCGGGTCGCCGCCAAAGCGGCGGGCCAGCTGCTCGTCGATGGCGCGCACCTTCTGCCGGAACAGGGGCGAGGTGTAGCAGTAGTTCTGGCGGCGGCGGAACAGTTCCCGGGTGCGGTCGGCCCGCACCCGGCGCACCTCGGGGTATTTCTGCGCCATCCAGGCCGGGCGCGCCGCGCTGGGGGTGGCCAGAATGGTCGAGATGCCGTTGGCATACAGGGTGTGGATGATCGCTTCCAGCCAGTCGAAGTGGTATTCCCCTTCCCGCGGCTCCATCACCGACCAGGAAAACACCCCCAGCGTCACCACGTTCACATGGGCCTGTTTCATCATCGTGATGTCCTGTTCCAGGATATCCGGCCGGTCCAGCCATTGTTCCGGGTTGTAATCCCCGCCGTGTAACAGTTTTCGCTCAGACATTGCAAAGTCCTCCGTGCCGCATTGCGCACAGTTGCGCATTTTCCAGAGCCGTTTGCTTTAGTATAGCAGTACGGAGCGGGGAATGCAACGGGGTTTCCTGATATTTTTGCCCTTCCGTCTCCCGTCTTTTCTTATCTGTCAACAAAAATTGCGCAACATCAGCTTTGTTGCGCAATTTTTTTCCGGCGAGCGGAGGCAGGGAGCCGATCCTTCCGGCCACAAAATCCATAAAGGCAGCCGAGACGAGGGAAGGAGCCCCCCCCCCGCACCGCGGCACAAAACCCGAGACAACAGCAGCGAAAAGCGCCGCCGCGGCCTGCGGCTTGCTACCGCCCGCCGAAATACCGGATCAAAATTTCCTTGATATAATGGTAGCGCCGCGCATAACTGTTTTCCACCCGGATCAGCTCAAACCCGTGTTCGCGGCAGATGGCCTCTTTCTTGCGGTCACGGGCCTGCACGGCGGGGTCACCGCGGTGTTCCTTGCCGTCCAGTTCAATGGCCAAAATCGGCATCAGGCGGCCGCCCTGCCGCTCGTAGACGACAAAATCAAACCGCCCGGTGTAGAACAGGTCCACGCAGGAAGGGTTGTCCACAAACACCTGAGAAATGGCGACTTCCCGCCTGACCGTACAGCGCCGCCCGTCCAGAAAAGCGTTGTCCAGCGCGTGGTTCAGGTTTTCGAGGAAGGCGTCCTCCGTCTTGGTGCTGTACGGTTTGATGCCCAGCGCCCGCGAAGCGGCGGGTTTGGCCGTCACCCGGGACGTACCGTGGCTCTTGACATACTGCACGAGCTCGTACAGATCATCCGAGCCAGCCTGACCCGCGTGCAGCCGGTCCAGCTGAGCCTGGTTGGACAGCACGACCAGCTGCTCCCGGGCACGGGAGGTGGCCACATTGATGAGTTCTTTGTTGTCCTTCAGCCATTTGTAGGTTTCCGGCCGGGTCCTGTCGGTGACGGCCAGCGAGAAGATCACAACGTCCTTCTCGTCCCCCTGGAAAGCATGCACCGTGCCGCAGCTTGCGTTGGCGTACCCGCGCATCTTCAGCAGATCCTCAATACATTCCCGCTGACGCGCAAACGGCGTGATGATGCCCACGCTGCGCTGCGGGTATTTGTCCAGATACCGGCGGATCATATCCACCTCGGCGGGGGCGGTGTTTTTCTCGTCGGTGGTGTCGTTTGGAATTTCCACATAGACCAGCGGCTTGTCGCTTTCCACCTTGCTGGCCACATGCAGTTTGTTGTTGTAGTACTTTTTGTTGTTGAACTGGATAATGCGCGGGTGGCAGCGGTAATGCCAGCTCAGCAGCACCTCGTCGCTGATGGCATCGCAGGCGAGGAAGCATTTGTAGATCGAGTTGGCAATGTAATCGTATTCCTGGGTGACCCGGTAGCGGCGGCGCAGGGTTTCGTTGTCCTTGGGGTCCAGCACGATCACCGGGCTGAGCTGCTGGGGGTCGCCGACGAGCATCAGGCTGTTGCCGCGCAGAATCGGCACCAGCGACATGGCGGTGTTGCACTGGCTGGCTTCGTCCATGATGACCATGTCAAAGACCGGCTCCGGCTTGCCCAGCCGGTGGGCGGAAATGCAGGTGGTGGCGATAATCGGGAACACCCGCAGCAACTTTTTGAGGTTTTCGGGCTCAGAGAGGTAGCGGTTGAAAGCGATCACCTTATCCTGAGGTTCCTCCGGGCTGTTGACAATCTCCATCAAATCCTCATACTTTGGTTCACGCAGACGCAGGATGTAGCGGGCGGAGGTGAAGTTGAGGTACTGGTACAGCTCCTCCTCGTTGCGGTCGAGCAGGGCCAGCGCATCCTCGGTGGTGACGGTGCCCAGCTTGGCCAGTTCTTTTTGCAGTGCGGGCAGCTGCGCACCCTGCAGCTCATACTGGAAGTTCAGGTGGCTGCGGGCTTCCAGCAGGCGGTGGATCGTTGCTTCCCGCTCCCGCAGGTCCAGGATCTTTTCGTAGCGCTCCAGCAAGGCGGTCAGCTGCTTGGCGCGCTCGGCCCGCTGGGCGTGGTTGCGGTCAAGCGCTTTCTCATAGACCTTGAGTTTCCGGCACTGATCGTACAGGCGGCGGATGGTATCCAGCGCGGCGGCCGTGCGCTCGCTGTTGCCCAGCCGCAAAATCGGGAAAGGGATGGTCCGCCCGCGATAAGTCAGATTTTGGAGTTTCTCCACCACGCCGTCGATGGGGTGGTTGTTGTAGGAGGCAAATAGCACGGTCCGCTCATTGAAAAAGGCGGTGACCAGCGTGTTGACGATGGTGTTGGTCTTGCCGGTGCCGGGCGGCCCCTGCACATAGGTCAGCGGGTAACGCATCGCGCTGTTGATGGCCAGCAGCTGGTCAAGGTTGATCCGCCGGTTGAGCAGCGCCAGCGGGAAGGATTTGCGCCGCCGCGGGCGGGTGGTCATCTCGCCAAAGAAGGCGCGGATCGGCGGGGTCGGGCCGGACTTTCCATCCTCCCGGTCGCTGTCATAGAGATCGAGGATGCCCCGGTACTCATAGTCCAGGTCCACATGCACATCCCGCCCGATTGCGACAAGGTAGGGCATATCGTTAACGCCCCGAAGCTGAGGATTGTTGGCGGTGATCCGGTCCTTGATCCGTTCAAGGTTTTGTTCCGGACGATCGAGCAGGGCGTAGTCCTCGGGGTCCAAAAACTTCCGCAGGCTGACCTTGTCGCCCTGGATCGTGAATTCCCGGCACAGAACGATTTCGTCCTGGGCACGCAGTTCCCGCTTTTTGACATCCAGCACCAGCGGCCGGTATGCCAACACATACAGACCTTTGGGAGTGTCTACGCTGATGAGGTTGAGCCCCAGCTGCTGAATGTGCAGGTTCCGGCCTGCCGGGCCCTGGGTGCGCTGCTGGAAGTTTTCCACGATCTCGCGGAACTGCGCGTCGTTCAAGGGCAGCCGCCCGCCCGAAAAGGAATCGCCGTCCAGGCGCCGGATCAGGGCGTAGTCGGTCTTGTAGGGCACACTGTCCAGCCGGTTGCAGGCAGCCAGGTAGTCCAGCACCCGCAGGTTGACCGGGCTGGAAAAAAACACGGCGTACCGATTCGGGTTTTCCTCAATATCCGCCACAAGCGCCTCGTTCACCGGGCACCAGGAACCTTCCACCAACTCGGCGGAGCGGATGCGGTCAAGATAGATCGAGAGTTCCTGCACGGTCAGCTGCCCCAGGTGCAGCCCGTCCACGACCAGAACGCCCCGGGGCAGCCGCAGCTCCCGAATGGCGATCCAGTAGCGGGTGGTCTGCTCGTTTCTGTTGCGATATTCAATGGTCAGCCATTTGCCCTCGTGGATGGCCTTAAAGACGGCAGCATAGACACCGGTCATGGGGATTCCTCTTTTCCCGAAGCATCGCAAAAGTGGTGAAAGCAACCGTTCGGACTGCGCGAACGATCGACAAACTTCTTGCCTTTATTATATCAGTTCCTGCCATGCAGGACAATGGCCGGGGATGGTTCCTACGCCCTCGCCCGGCAGATGATGGCGATACCGTTCTGCCACATGCACGGCCCGGAGCATCATGTGTCAGTCCCTTACCACAATGCAGTTGACTCTGCCCGAAACCGGCGTGCAGGCATCCAATGCGATAATTCCGTTCCCATAGTAAGGGGTAAAGTCCGGGTCGTTGTCAAACTCGCCGCCCCGGCCCTCATAATGCGCATGGCCGAAAGAGCAATGCCAGTGGCCGCAAACGATTGTCTTGCCGGGTTCCGTCACACCGCCGTGGGCAGCTTCCATGCCGTTCAGCCACCGGGCAGCCTCCCATGCATCCGGCGTAGCATCCCGCCAGTTGTCGAACGAGGCATATTGCACTTTGTGTCTTCCCAGCCGGGTGAGCGCACAGGGGATCCAGCCATGTACAAAAATGTAGTGCGGTGTTTCATAATAGTCCTGCATGGCCGGAATGAGCGTCTGCATGTAGGGGGTATGCAGAAATTCTCGTCCGGCGGCTTCCGGGTTGCTGAGCAGTTCCGCAACTGACAGCCCGGTAAGCTGGCAAACTGTGCCAACCGTTCCATTGGAGTGGTGGTAGCTGCGCAGGTAGCTGCCCTGCGGCCAGTCATGCAACAGCTCCACGGCCAAATCTTCGTGGTTGCCGCGAATCAGGATGACTTCATCCTTTTCCAGCAGGTCCAGGATAAATGTCTGCAGTTCTTTTGCCTGCTTCCCCCTGTCGAACAGATCACCGCAGACGACCAATTTGTGGCGCTCGCTGTCCATAAAGTAGCCCTGCTCGGTCAGGGCGGCTTGCAGTTCATCAAAATAGCCGTGGACATCGGCAACGACATAGTATTTCATGGTTGCTCCTTGCAAATATACAATTATCTACCAACAAGTTTACCACAAACCGCCCCCAAAAGCATTCCATCCTGTGCCTTTGCCATCAGGTTTTGTATATGGCGGAACTCTGCCATATCTATCTCAAGGATCAGCCTCGGCGGCATATCGTGTTTACGGATTGGGTTTCGCCGGCAGACCTTTGCCCTGCTGACGATACTGCGGAGATTCAGGATGGAGCAAACCAATCTGTCTATCTGCCGGCTGGTGCAAAACTGGATTCCCCAGGCGATTCGGGATAAGATCGACTTGGAGGGCGAGATCCTGGCAAAGATTGCCTATTTCCTTGGTTTGATACGGCCTTCCCCATTACAAGCTGACGACTTTGGCAAGATGTTGCCATTTGCTGCTTGAAGCACTTCATCGGGCACACACTGATTGTGAGAGAATTGTGCAGCTATACACAAATTGGGTATCTTATCCATCATTTAGGTATGCGCATACCTATCGACTTTTTCCGTGGTTCCTTTTCTACTTGTAGCAGGAGATGGTGCCATGACATTGAAATTGAGTTCCTTTTTGGCCTCAAACAGCCAGTTTTCGGAAGAGTCTGGTAAGAGACTCCTTCTTTATGTATCCTTTGTCCAATGCTTTTGCCAGCAATATCATGTGTCGTACCAACCGGACACACAACTGGAAGGGCTGCTTCCCCTTCTCTTCCGGCAGGTCCCGGGATACGCCATTAAGGAAGCCGCCGTCACCTTTGACAGCGCAATGCCCTGGGAGTTGCTTCAAGGCAATTCTCAGTTAGCCGTTTCCCTATCCCACTTTCAACAAGAGCTTGTCAGATCTTGCTGTGCCACCCCCGCGTGGCTGCTTGCGCAGTTGGACGATCTGTTCGAAGCAGACAACATACTATTCGACGTTTCTGTTACTCCGCCTACTCTTTGCACCCTCATTGCCCGGTTGGCCTCACTTCGACCGGCACGGCAGATTGTGGATTTATGCTGCGGTACTTACTCACTGGGACTGCGAACATGGCGGGAACTGGGTTCCGCCCCTGGCATATCCTGCCTTGGCGAGGATATCAACGGATATTTATGTTCTTTTGCACGCCTTCTGCTGTTTCTCTGCGGCGTTTATGATTTTTCCATTGCAGAGCGAGATATTACCCTTCCATTCACAGAACCGCCAGGACCTCATACGCCCACCATTTTTACTGCGGACTTTCCGTTTACCGGCAATCGGACGCGAGCCACCTCAAAGGACACCCCCAGTTCCAGGATATACGCTGACTGGCTTATGATCCGTGCCCTGCTGGGCAGGATGCACCCCGGCGACCGCGCTTTTGTTGTCGCCACCAAAGGCGCTTTGGTTCGGAAAAACGAGTGCGCCCTGCGGGCGGAACTTGTAAAAAACGACTGGCTGGACGCCGTAATCCAACTGCCGCCCGGGCTATATCCTGACCACAATCTGCCTCTTGAGCTCGTGGTCTTCGAAAAGGCCCGTCCTTCCTCCCGAAGTGGCCGGGTATTTTTCGCCGACATGAGCGCTTTCTCGATTCCGGGCACTCGCCGGGCCAAGAAACTCTCCCCATCCGGTATTGATCAGGCGTGCCGTGCTTTTCAATCCTTTGTTTGTGAAGTGCCCTTTTCTGCTGTGGTTCCGAAGGAAGCAATCGAACATGCCGGCTGGAGTCTCTATCCCTTGACCTATCTGACGCAGGACAACTTGCCCAGCAGATCGCTGCGACTGGGCGATGTTGCCAGCATTACCCGGGGATTGCAGCTTGCCAAGGGCTCACAGGTGTGCAGCACCCCTCGATATTTGCTTAACATTCGTGACCTGCAAAACGGCGAGATTCTGTTTGAAACCGCTGATCAAGTGGAGGTAGGCAGTGTCTCCTTAGAGGAAAAGTACCGAATCCAAGAAGACGATATCATTCTCACTTCCAAGGGTTCCGCCCTCAAAATTGCCATCGTACCGCCCAATCCTCCCGCCTCCTATTTGGGTGGAAATCTCACCCGGATTCGCGTCCGGAACGACCGGTACTCCCCTTATCTTCTATACGAATATCTGATCTCTGAA
>DXBO01000032.1 GCA_019116485.1 Candidatus Gemmiger excrementavium | reverse complement strand
CTTTGTTGTAGTTCCCTGACAGTTCTTGGTATGGTATAATATAATGCCCCACCGGGTTGTAAGGCGACACGTTGTAGTTCCCTGACAGTTCTTGGTATGGTATAATAATAGGGTCCGCATACTTAATTGTTGCCAGGTTGTAGTTCCCTGACAGTTCTTGGTATGGTATAATTCAAATTTCCGTGCACCGTATCAATGCCCCGTTGTAGTTCCCTGACAGTTCTTGGTATGGTATAATCGATGCCCCAGAACGGCGCTTTGACGGCGAGTTGTAGTTCCCTGACAGTTCTTGGTATGGTATAATTGCTAGCATCATCATCGGCTGAGGCCAAAAGTTGTAGTTCCCTGACAGTTCTTGGTATGGTATAATTGACCATAATTTGCTGTGCGCTGGCCGTGGGTTGTAGTTCCCTGACAGTTCTTGGTATGGTATAATCTTGTACAGTTAAATGATGCACTACAAAAGGTTGTAGTTCCCTGACAGTTCTTGGTATGGTATAATAGGCTGTCAAAAAAGCGCTTCAGTACAAGGCTGAAGCGCTTTTTGTATAGGAAAAAATTACAGGATGGTCAGCTGTTGGGCGGCAAAAGGCTCATCGGCCTCGGTCAGGTGCCCCAGCAAAACCTCGATGGAGGCATACTGCTTTTCGGTAATGACAAGAAACCGGATGGCACCGTTATCGGGCAGATGGTCCCGTAGACGGGCGCGGTGCTTCTGCACGGCATCTGCACCATTGCAGACCCGCACATACACCGAATATTGCAGCATGTGGTACCCGTCCTTCAGTAAAAAATTCCGAAAAGCAGTGGCGTCATGCCGCTGCTTTTTGGTTTTTACGGGTAGATCAAACAAAACGACCAGTCTCATAAACCTATTCATAGCAGTGTGGTTGTAAAGGCATCAGTTCAGGTAACACCAACATTTTGGTATCGCTGCGCAAACTTTGTACCTGGCGTTCCATGGCATAGGCGACACTGTGCCGCTGTCCGCCGGAGCGGATGTCCATATTAAGCAGATTAAATAAACAGCTTTTCAGGCGGGTGTCCAGCGGGGCGTCCTCACGTACCTGGGTGGCCACAAACAGGTCCACCACCGGCCGGTACGGTTCCATCATATCGTCTGCCAGATTCCAGGCATTCAACGTGCTGCCGTGATGAAGACCCAACCAGGGGATAAAACCATACACGGTCAGGCAACGGGCCATACACCCCCGCAAAATGGCGTAGCCGTAATTGAGCGCGGCGTTTCGGGTGTCGCTTTCCTCACCACGGGTAAAACTACCCCCAAAGAGTAAGGGAAAATAGAGGGCAGCAGCTGTAGCTTCCCGATTTTCCCGGTCGCCGGAACGCACGCCCTCGGCGCGGCTGCGCAGCAGCGCCGACTCTTTACAGCATCCGCAAAGGGACAGGCATTCAGCCTGATTCCGAATCTTAGCTTGCACGATCTGTTGCCACCAGCGGTTGCGGGTGGGCTGGGTCCAATCCAGTTGGGCCCGTGTGATCTCCAGCTGACGGCTGTGCCGGGCGAAGGGAAGGGTGAGGGCACAGGGAATATGCTTTTCGTCGCAGGCAAACACTGTGACACCAGCCTCGGCCAGGGCGGCCAGCGCCGCTGTAGTCAGGGTGCATTGCCGGCTTTCGATCAGCACCGAGAGCAGATCCTCCAGGGGAAAACTGGCGGAAACATCCCCCTCCACCACCAGCTGTTCCCGTTGGCAGCGGATGCGGCAGGGCGTGGTGATCATCAGATTGCGGTAGGCCATGGAATCACCGCCTTACCGGAAACGCTGCCGGGTCTCTTTGCCAACAGGACGTATATGGCCCAGTACATCCACCTCATATTTTTTCAGAGAGACGAGGGTCTTGACACCAAGACTATGTAAAGTATAGGCTCTATCGTGGGAGTCAATTGTTATGGAACCAACGGCGATATTCATACCGGTGTAATAGCACAAGGTCTGTTTAGCTTCCCACTTGGGCGGCAGAGTACTATCCTTGTGAGCAACTGAGAAGGTGAGTCCTTTTTTATGCTCGACTTCAATCAAATCATTGGGATACAGTGAGAACAGGAAGTCCTCCTCCTTCATCACTTTCCAGTCGCTGTAACTTTTGTAAGCAACCACTGCTCGGTTGGGCAGCTCCTTCTTGCGGGTGTCCGATACATAGATAGGCACCAGATAGTACCCGTCCCCCGGCACAAAGAAGACATCCACCCGCACCATCGTGTCGTTGTCCGCAGCTCCGCGTCCGCCGTGCACCGGCACACTCAGACTGGCTTTCTCGTACAGCTTGACTTTGCGCACAATCGGTCCCGGGGTACCATCCGCCTTGGGTTTGCGGAACGGCTCCGACCCGGCAAAGGCCTTCTTGCCATCCCCGCCGTAAGCCTGCAGGCGGGCACGCAGGGCCTCGTACAACAGCTTGTCGCTGGACGGCTGGTAATAGTTTGCAATCTCGCCGGTCTTTTTGTCCAGCGTCAGGGCGGTCAGGGGCTGCTTTACCACCAGCAGACCTTCGTCCAGTGCCTTGGGGCTCTTGATGGTCTCCTTGTGGGCGGCACCTGTCACCTTGTGCTGCGGCATCCGGGAGACAAAGACCGGCCGAATGGAAGCTACATCAAACTGACTGTAAAAGGCCGGGTTCCATTGCAGCAGGTTGTCCTGAGGGTGCTGGCTCAGCCGCTGCATCAATTCATCCCGGAAGTGAGGCCACGGGGCGGGAAACCGCTCGCCGGTGCGGCTGTGCACCGAACCGCTGCCGTCGGCTTCCTGCAGATAGGCCCCCTCGATGCGATGGTAGTAGCCGGAAATCTGCCGCACCATCCCCTGGGTGGCACAGGCGATGACCGCCGCGTCCAGGGCGTGGTGCAAATCACCGTCCGCCCGCACCTTGGTCAGCCCCCACCGTTTGCGCAGATGGCTGGTCACGCCGCCGGCCAGCGCCACCACCCGCCGCTTGCTGGCAGCGGGGTGATCGGCAAAGGCCAGATGGTCCCGGATGTAGTTCAGTAAAAAGCGGGCCATATGCTGGGTGTCCTGCAAATTGCGCTGTTTGAAACCGGTCTGCTCCTCCTCACTCAAAGCTTCCCGCAAAAGATTTTTCTGCTTGCGGTAGTTGCGTACCTGGGTTTTGGTCCATACGATGAACTTCTCCCGACGTTCTCCCTGCAGATATTGCAGCGGCAGACGGTTGC
Source organism: Candidatus Gemmiger excrementavium (assembly GCA_019116485.1). Taxonomy (GTDB): domain Bacteria; phylum Bacillota; class Clostridia; order Oscillospirales; family Ruminococcaceae; genus Gemmiger; species Gemmiger excrementavium. The sequence goes on along the minus strand of DXBO01000032.1, from coordinate 2,235 downwards.
CTTTCTGGCGGTTTTCGGCAGCCAGAACCAGCACTTTGTTGCTGCGGGTATCGTCAAAGCTGATGCTGTAGGGAACGATATGATCCACCTCGGCATAGCCCGGCTCGAACAGATGCTCGGGGGCAATGTATTGCAAAGAATAGGCACAGCGGTGGTCCTGCTCCTTCCAGAGCCGGTATTTGACCAGATCTTGCCCGGTGGGCTCCAGCAGGTGGAAGGTTTCCCGAATCTCCTTCATCAGCCGCTCGTTCTCGGCAGCGTTCTCTTCCATTGCCTTTTCGGCCTGGCGGCGTTCTTCCAGCGTGCGGCTCAGTTCCCGGGCCAACTCCAGATGCAGCCATACCGGCGGTTGTCCCATCTCCCGGATGATGGCATTCACCACCTTGATGGTCTGGGAAACAGCCCGGCGCACCACAGGACTGGTGATATCCTCCAGTTCCGGTGCCGATGCGGGAAGTTTGGCTGTCTTTTCGGCGTGGTTGTGGGCGCGGAAATCCAGCCCGGCCCGCTCACAAGCCTTGTCATACACCAAGCCCTGCAGCAGCCAGGGCTCCAGCATCCGGCAGGCTTCCAGAGAAATGTGCCCGGTGCCAGCAAAATCCAGGCCTAACAGGGCTTCCACCTGGGTAGGCGTCAGACCCTTGTCGGCAAGCAACGTGCGGCGTGCGTCCTCATCCCGGTGCAGCGCCAGCAAAGTAACCAGTTCATCCCACAAAGAAAAGTCCGGCGTATCTGCTTGCAGGGCTTTGCGCAGGGCATGGGTGCCCTTTAAAGCAGGCAATTTGTACTTCTTTTCGTAGTTGTCGAGAGGGCCGTCCACCCCGTAGCGCACATCAGCAAAGCGTACGTCTTCCCCCCACTGCAATTCTTTACGAATGCGGGGATAGGAAATTGTTTCTATCTTATAAGCCAGTGCCAGCAGCTTGGTACGTTCTTCCTCCGACAGGGTACGGGTTTGCCCGTTTTCGGTCACGCGGATGTGATTGATTTTTTGCAGTAGGTTGAACCGCTCAAAGGTAGGGGTATTTTTGAAAGCGCGCTTTTTATCCGGCAGCAGGGTACACCAACCGACTTTGGAAGCCCAGCCGCCTCGATAGGGACTATCTCCGCCGGGCCCTTCATCAAAAGAACGCTGCCGTAGCAGAATAGAAAGATATTCGGCTTCCAGTTCCGGTGTGGCCCATGGTTGGCCGAAACTGCGCTGGGCAACAAACAGAGCCTGGGCCTCCCGGGCAATCTCGTCCCGACCTACGGTGGACAGATAGTTTTCCCCCTTGTTGCGTTTATGGTCCGCAAACAACGGGTCTTTGTAAAGCATCTCACCGACAGTGCGATAGCCGTGTTGTTCCATGCGCTGCCGGTTCTGGGTGACCGCCTGCAATAAGATGCCATCCTCTTTGCTGTTGGCGGCGCGGCGGTTGCTCTTGAACCCGCGACGCTGCATCAAGTGCAGCAAAATGCGGGCAAATGCCTGGGCGGTGACAGGCTCGTCCAGTGCACGGGTGCGTAATGCATAGATATCTTCCAAGTGACCGGCAGAGAACAAAGCCGATAGTTCTTCCTGACTGGCAAGACCGTGTTGAGCCATCAATTGATAAAGGTCCTGTTTGCGCAGTGCTTTGCGACGTATGCGGCGGCGCATACTGCGGGCCATGCGGCGTGGGGCTGCTAAACTTTCGCCTGTCTTGGGTTGTTCTGCCCGGGGAAAAATGCGACTGCCCAACCGGATAAAACCACAGGGCTGTGCCTGGTCATTCAAGGCTACAACGGTCCATCCCACAGACGCTACGCCGATGTCCAAACCAATTCCGTAAGGCCACTGCATAGAATCAACCTCCTGAATAAAAGTTTGTATAAAAAAAGATGACGCCCTGCAAGCAGGGCGTCAGAGCTCTACGGTGTACTACCTTATTGTAGTAACCATAACAGTTCTTGGTATGGTATAAGAACTGCTTTTAGTATAGCATGTTCACTCTGCCTTGTAAAGGATAAAATGATTGGATTTTTCTGAAGTGCATGGCATCATCATACTATCATAGAAAAAGTGGGATTGCTATACCTATTTTGGTGGTATGGCAAAGAAATGGTCCAAAACCTTGTACCACCCGGGTCCGGTGGAGCTGGCCAGCTGTTCCTTCGGGCAGAGCAGTAAGGTCAGCTATCTGCAAATGCTCACAGCCGTATGTGCCGTGGTCAACGGCGGAAACCTGATGCAGCCCTACGTGGTGCAGCGCA
>DXBO01000031.1 GCA_019116485.1 Candidatus Gemmiger excrementavium | reverse complement strand
GCCGGGATCGGCGGGGTTGAACCGCACGGTGCCGGTCACATTTCCGTCGGCGTCCAGAATGTCATAGGTTTTCAGACCGGTGTCGATCTGCAACTGCATGGCGTATCCTCCTTATTCGGCATCATCGGCGGTGAAGGTAGGCACGCCATTGGCGATGGCCACGGTGCCCAGTTCACAGTCGTTGGACAGATAGATGTTCATGGGCAGGCCCACATAGTTGGAGCCGCCCAGGCTGGTGGGAACTACCGTGCAGCCGTGATGGACCTCGGCGGCAAAGGGGCCGGTGGTGGCCGTGCCCAGATAGCAGTGCACCAGCAGCACGTCGAAGGTGCCGAACTCGCTGGTGGCCTGGCGGCGCTCAATGTCCAGCAGCTTTTCGTTGAGCTTCTGGCCGCCGCGGATGGTGTTGGGGTCCAGCTCCATGCTGGGCTTGGAGGACGAAACATCGGTATCGGTCATGCCCAGAATGTCGGTGGTCTGTTCCACGTCGTGGTTGTACTCGATACTGGCGTCCTCCACGCCGCGGCCCTGCAGCTCCCACTTGTATTCGGGGCCGCCAGCGGTGCCGGTGTTGACAAAAATCATTTCCAGTTTGCGGTCGGCTTTCTGGCCGGAAGGCAAATTGATGTTGGCTGCTGCCATAGGTTATACCTCCTCTAAGGTCAGTTTGATTTGCAGCTGATACCGGGCAGAGTTGGCTTCTGCCTGGGTGATGACGCCCGCATTGGACGCCTCGATTTTGGTGGCCTGATACCCCGAAACGTTGGGATATTGGTGGGCGCGATCCTGCCCTCGCACCCAGGCCGAGAGATTTGCAAAAAAGTCCGCCGCGCTAAGATTGGGCACCAGCGCTTTGCCGAAGGGCAGCTGCGCAACAAACACAAAGTTACAGGTCACAGTGTCCAGGCCCAGTACGTCAGTGGTGCAGGTGTCTCCGGCGCTGCGCAGCGTGTACTCGGTGGTTTCGGCGCCCAGGTAGTTTGCGTTGAAGCGGTCCTGCTTGTCGATCAGCGGGCACTCTTCCCGCAGCCACTTGCGGGTGGCGTCCAGTGCGTTCATGGTGTTGCCCTCCCTCCGGCCAGGGCGGCTGCGCCCCGGATGATTTCTTCGCCGTGCTCGGCCTTCATCCGCTCGAACCAGAAAGCACCCCGCTCCGGCGCGCCGCTGTAGGTCAGCTTACGGCCGGTGGGGTGCTTCTTCTGCCCGGGCGGAGACCAGAACCCGGCCAACTCGCCCGCCTCGAAAATCGGAATGTTGGGACCGTATACCTCGCCATAGTAGAGATACCGGGCGTAGGGCGTGGCGTAGATCACCAGCCCCTGACCGATGACCGAGGCAATCATGGGGCTGTGTTTGAGTACACCGGTGCGGAAGGGAACTTTCGGGTCACACAGGCGGATGACCTCGCTGTCGATGAATTTCTGTACCTTTCCTCCGGGTTTCAGCCCGCGGGCTTCCAGAACGTCCTGCAAGCCGTCTAGATCCAGGTGTGCGTCGTACTTGATGGGCATTTATTCCGCCTCCAGATAGATGTGGGCACCGGGCCTGTCCCGGTTGTCATGCACGGCGGTGACGGTGGCGGTCACATCCCCGCACTGGATTTTGTCGCCCCGGGCTACGGCAGGGGAGCCGGATGCCAGGGGAATGCGGCATTTGTAGACGCTGCCGGGGGAAAGCCCCTCCTTGCCGGAGGTGGCGCGGGTCTGGCCGTACCAGCTGCAGCCGGAAAAGGTCTGCACCTGCTCGGTGTCCTGGTCGGTATCGCCATCATAGCCCAGGTGGGTGATGGTCACGGTCTTGGTACAACCCAACATGGCAGTCACCTCCTTACACAAAAGCGTGACCGCCGAACCCCAGCAGGTTCACGGGCACGGTCAGATACCGGGCCAGCAGGCTGCGCAGAGCGGCACGGGATTCTTTGGCCGCGGTGCGGGTCTCGCTGTACCCGTCGTTATTGAAGCTCTGCACACCGTCGGCAGCAAAGTGGCCGTCGGCCAGGGCATCGATGATGGCACACTCGCAATCGGCCAGCGCCTCGGCCATGGAGGCGGGCGCATCCCGCGCCCGTCCCATGGTCTCATGGTCGAGGATGTACGCTGCCTTTTTGGCCAGAATCAGATAGGAACTCTGGTCCAGTGTGCCGCCGTTTTTTTGATAGAGATCATAGGTGCTGTACATGGCGGCTCCTTTCGGTTTAGCCGGACACGCTGCGCACCGCTACCAGATTCTGGTTGGTGACGCGGTAGCCGGTGTTCATTTCCACCTGAGCTAGGGAACCAGCAAAACGCTCGGAATCGATAATGCGGGCCAGGTCGAAGTTGGAAACGATGGAAAGCGCTTCATGGTAGTACATGACGTACTGCACATTGGTCATGTCAACGGTCTGCTGGGTGCCGGCGTGATCGTAATACTTGATGCTGCCGGCGGCACCGTTGGCTTCCACAAAGGTCATGCCAAGCCATTTGCCCACGTTACCGGTCTCGGCAACGCGGTCATTCTGTACCGGGGTAAAATCTTTGCCGGCAGCTTCCAGCACTACGCCGTAGAAGTCGGGGGTGCACATGACCACATTGGCGCGGCCCTTTTTCTTGACGATTTCCTTGCGGGTGGCAATGATGTCGGCCTTGACGTTCTCTGCGGTGATGGCAGCGGTGGCGGTGGCGGCAAAACCTTCGTGTACCAGGCAGGCGATGGCACACTGCATCCAGCCCTCACGGCACTCGGAAATGGCCGTGGAGAGAGCTTCATCACCGGCGCTGAATGCGACGGCCGCAGCCTGCACACCGTAGAGCTTGTAGGACTGCTGGAAGTTGTTGTTCAGCTGGATGGGAATCAAGGTGTCCGCCATCTTCTTGTCGGCAAAGTCCCTGCCGGGGGTACCGGCTTCAACTGCGGACGTGGACACCTTGTGCACGAAAATCTGGCCGGCCGGGCCGGTCTGGTACTTGTCGGTAAAGGTGACGCCGGGTACCATGACCGGGTTGTAGTACAGGTTGGGTTCCAGGATGGAAGCATACTTCTCATCCACATTCATCTGGTTGTATTTGATGGCCATGTATTATTCTCCTTTCGGATGGTAGAAGGGGTTGTTCTTGTACTTGCTGTCCAGGAAGGACTGGCTAGAAGTGGCGGGCGTCTGGCCCTTGCTGCCCACCGTGATGGTGGGGGCTGCCTTTTCCTGGGCGAAGGCGTCGGGGTCGGATTCCCGGTAGGACTTCAGGTAGTCCTCAAAGCCCAGCAGTTTGCCGTCCTGCAGGGGCAGCTTCTTGGCTTTGAGGTCAAACAAGAAAGCGCGTTTGGCGCTCTCGCTGGAGAACTTGACGCCTGCTGCGGCGGTCTGGGCGGCAAAGTCCTGTTGCATCGCGGCTACCTGTGCCTTGGCATCGTTCTCGGCTTTTTCGGCTTTGGTTTTCCATTCGGGGTCGTAGCCCTCTAGCTTCTTGTTGGCGTCGCTCAGCTGGGTGCGGGCTGCGTCCCGCTCGGTGGTCAGGGTGGTGATGGTCTGTTTCTGGCGCTCGATGTCCGCGCCGTGTAGATCCATAACCTGCTGCAGCTGTTCGTCGGTGATGCCCGGGATGATCCCCTTGACTTCTTCTCGTTTCATGCTTCTTCCTTTCCGCCCTATGCTTTTTTGCGGGGTCGCTCCCACGGGCTGTACAGTTTTACGCCATGCCGGGCAAATTTTGGTATAAAAAGTGCCCGCCCCGGCCTCATGCAGCCAGGGTGGGCATAAGAAAGCGCCTTTGCACTTGAATGCAAAAGCGCAATAAAAAAGCACGGTGCGGTTTGCATCGTGCTTCTGGTATGGTAAAAATCAGGTGGAAGAGTGCCAGGTGATTTTCTCGATTTGGTCCGGTGAAACGGAAAAGAACTCGCAATCATCTTTATCGGGCAGGTCGTATTCGACATAGAATTCATCGCCGTCGCCCAGCACTTCCAGGACCGTTACCTCACGGCCGTCTTTCAAACGAACGACGTCCAGTTCTTTCGGCTGCAAGAAAATCACCTCACTTTTGTTTGTACAGATAGACACTGATGAGCCGCGGCGCCGTGCCAGCCTCCTCGACAAGCCAGCCGGTTTTGGCCGTGGCCTGCCGGCCGTTGGCACCGGTCAGAATCATCTTTACTTCATAGGGCTGGCCATAGCGTGTGGCCGGCCGGGGGCGGGCTTTCCACTGGCTCAGCCCGTCGCGCAGCGCTGCGGCCAGTGCGGGCGCGTTTTCTTTAGTATAGCCCAGCACGTCCCGGAAGGCAACCGCTTTGTCAGCGCCTTTCGGGTGGTCAAGATTCAGGGCATAGCCGGTGAGCTTCTCCTGGGGAATGACCGCCTGGGCGTGGCCCGGCAGCAGATCTTCCTCCCCGGCGGCAAGGTTCTCCTTGCGGAAGGCCTCGAAGGGGGCGTTCGCCTGCGCCGTGGAGAGCGCGGCTTCCGGGTAGCTGAATCCTGCCACGTCGGTGCGGCCGCTGTCCAGCTTGCCGTCGGTTTCCTCCAGATACTGGCTGAGCGCCCGCCGGGTATCGCGCAGCCGGACGGATGTGGCGGTGGTGTCTGCCTTGGCAGCCCGCAGGGCCACAAAGCGCCGCTTGTACTTGCGCACCCGGCGTTCCAGCGCGCGCTGCATCTGGGTGATCTCGTACCGGGTGTAGAGTTTGCCGTCGTATTCGACGGTTTTGGCGCTGAGTGCGGCCAGGCGTTCGGCGGTGTAATTGGGGACTGAGATCCCTGGGAAGAACGGGTAAAAGTTGTGGCGGCAGTTCCAGCCGCAAAGTCCCGGGCCGGTGCCGTAGCCGGTGGCGGTCTCGAAATCCTCATACCGCACACCCTCGTATACGATGGCGCCGCCCCGGTGGTAGATCTTGCCCTGCCAGAGGGCGTGCTCGGGACGGGCTCCCTCGTGGGCGGTGACCTCCACAAACTCACAGCCCATCTCATCGGCCCGAGCCAGCTGCAATTTGGCACAGGTCTGATTCACGCCGGTGAGCACCGCACGGCGGACGGCCACCTCCAGGGTATCCCGGTGGCCGCTGGGATAGGTGACGCCCGGCATCTGGTCGGCCAGATCTTCCACGGCGCGCCGGATGGCGGTGTCGTAGTCGAAGGCACCGCTGGACACTTGCAGCCAGGCTTCGTCCAGGCGTTTCTCAAAGGCACCGGTCACCGTGGCGGCCGTGGTGGCGGTCAGGTTCTGCCAAGTGCCCAGCGTCTGCCGGTAACCGGCGTTCAGCAGGTTGTTGAGGGTCTCGTTCTCCTCGATGGTGGATGGGGTGAGGCCCGCTGCCTTGTAGATAGCGTCATCGCTGGCCAGTGTTTCCCGTCCCGCGTCCAGCAGCAGGCGGCGGATTTCCTTCTTGCTCTTGCCGCTGTACTTGGCCAGGATAGAGAGAACGCCTTTGCGCACCAGCTGGCTCTGCTCCAAACGCCAGGCCTGCCACTGAGCCGCCGGGGTCAGGGCGTCCAGGTCCCGCATCTGGGCGATGCGCCGCCCCAGGTCCTGGAGGATGTCGTCCTCCACCTGCTGCCACAGCTGGATCAGCGCTTCTGGGAGTTTCTCCAGGTAGTCAGGGGAGAGCATCAGGCATCACCAAAGCGCAGTGTATCGGCAGCGGGCATCATCTGCCGCGCCTTTTCCTCATCCACCCCGAAATACCAGGCGGTGACCAGCTCGGGGCGCAGGTAGTTGGCCTGGGCCAGCGCCATCCGCCGCTGGAACTCCACGCCGGTATCCTCGAAGATGGAATCTCCGAAACTGACCGCAGGCTCTACGGCACCCGCCGGGGCCAGGCTGTACAGGGTGGTGTAGACGTCGAACCAGTACAGCACATCCAGCAGGCCGGTGGTCAGGCCGCGGTCCTGGATGGCCTTGATGGTGTTGTAGGTGGTGCGGTCCTCGCTGATGACCTGGGTGGCGGTCACTCGGCCGGTGCGCGGCTCAATGGCAAAGGTCCCGGCGCTGAACCCAACCTGCATCTCCAGCAGTCGCAGCAGGGTTTCCATCGACGTTTTGTAGGCATCAAAACGAAAATCCGGGGTGTAATCGTCCCAGGGCTTTTCGTCGGGCATGTCGATGGTCATATAGAAGTCGCTGGCCATCTCCCGGAAGGGGATGGGCGGCTTCCCGTTCACCGGGTCCCGCATGGCAGCGGTACGGTCCAGGATCATCCGGCGCTTGCCGGTCTCCCGCTCCCAAACGAAATCCCCGTATGTGGCATCCAGCTGGCGCAGGGTGTCCAGAGCGTTGGCGTAAAGGCTCACCGGGTAGGGGCTGGCGTCCACCGTGTTGAGCATGGGCATCCGCAGCAGCCCGAAGTGGGGCCTGTTCACGTTGTGAATCGTCACTTCCGGCTCCAGGGCCGCCCAGCGGGGAACGTCGGCCAGGTGGACTTCCTCGCCCATCAGGCCACCGGTTTTCAGCCGGTAGGCTTTGTTCGTGATGGTCAAAGCACCGTCCCGCAGGTCGAAGTGCTCCACCTTGACCACGGCCACATCGCCCTCGATCTTGTCAAAGTCGGTGAAGTACCCGGCGTTCAGCCGGTAGTTGGGACCCCAGCGCTCCGGGAAGATGCGGCCGCGGGGGATCACTTCGGCATAGAGGCTGCCGTTCTCCACAAAGGGCTTTACGGCGGACATGCCGCCCACCCCCGCCAGCTGTACCGCCTCAAACAGGTGGGGCGTCAGGTTGGCACTGCACTGTTGCTGCAGCCAGTCGGCCCTGGCACCGGTACCGGTAGAAAAGGTCATCTCGCTGGTGGCCAGGGTGGCCATGTAGCCGGTCAGGCTCTGGGCCATCTTCAGACTGTGGGGCGGCTGGTCGGCCAGATAGAACAGACGGTCCCAAGCTTCCACCGCCTGTGCCATCTGCGGTGTCATATCACAGCCCAGGGCACGGGCATCACGCAGATTCAGCAGTTTCATGACCGCTCCTCTCAATGTTTCAAAAATACTCATCATGTACCCTTGCGCTTCCAGATGCACTCGGTGGCGTAGCGCACCGCGTCAATGTGGTGATTGTTCAGGTCGGGATAGCCGGGCAGCACCTCGCCGGTGCGGGCGTCCCGCTCGTACTCATACTCGGAAAATTCCCGGGTAGTGTCAGGGCAGACCGCCGGGTCGATGACAATGGCGGCCAGGCCCTGCAGCCATTTCATGCTGTAGTTCACGCTGCCGGAGCCCTTCTGCGCGGCTCTGCAGGCCAGGCCAAAGGCACGGTAGTCGCCCACGCTCTTGGGCTCGGCGGAATCGGCTGTAATCAGGTCGGCACCGGTCAGACCGCGCTCTTGCAGCAGGGTGGCGGTGTCCTTGTTGGAGGTGCGCCGCCGGGTCAGCTCGTCCAGAATGTAGAGCGTGCGCCGGGCGGCATCATAGTGCACGGCGTTGTAGGCCCAGGGGTCGGGGTACCAGCCCCAGTCAACACCGTGGAGGGAACGGTCGAAACCAGTGCGCAATGCGTCGGGGATGGCCTCCAGGCGCAGATTTTCAAATACCGCTGTGCCGCTGCCCACTACCTCGCCGCCATACTCGTGGCGATAGGCCACCGGGTTGGTGGCCTGCAGGTGCTCAGCGTCCGCCAAAAAGCGCGGTCCCAGCCATTGGGCCGGGGTCGTCTGATAGGTGGAGTGATGTACCAGCTTGCCGGGGCGCTGCTCCAGGGCGTAGCGGTTGGCCCAGCTGCGCGCCGAGGCAGGCGGGTTGAAGCTCTTGAAAGTCAGGGCATAGGGACCGCCGCGCAGGCAGCTCTGCTCCACGTTGCGCACCTGCTCGGGACCGTCGAACTGGTCCAGCTCTTCGAACCACAAAAGGGCGATGTACCCGAAAGGCACTTTCAGGGATTTCAGCTTTCCGGGGTCGTCCATGCCGAAGAAGAGAATCTTTTGCCCGGTGGGGCGGTAGGTGCATTCCATCGGGCTGACTGTGCATTTGAACCGGCTGCCCAGGCCCAGGGCTGCGATGGCCCAGCAGATCTGCGCATAGACACTGGTGCGCAGCGTCTTGTCCACCTTGCGCAGCACAATGGCGTGACACTGTGGATGGAGCAGCAGCTGCAGGATCAGTTCCAGACTGATGTAGCTGGACTTGGTGGAACCGCGGCCACCCTTGGCCAGCAGCTCGGTCACCTTGCCGGCCTTGATCTGGCGGTGGACCTCAAAGAAAGCAGGGGAGATCAGCTCGGAAAGTTTACAAGTCATCCAGGATCTTTACCTCCCCATCGTCTATCCCAGCAGGCGGTACTTCTTCGCCCAGGAGCTTTACAAGAACAGAGGCTGCTCTGGCGTCCCCGTTGGATGCTGCTTCATGCAGGCCCACAATCATGGCCATCTGGTTGTCGATGTCCTCAGGATCCAAGCACCGCCTGGCCAACCGATTGAATTTTCGCCGGTCCGAAACCGGCAAGGAAAGATAGAGGTCGGCAGCCTCTTTCAGGCTGCGTTTCCGTCGCCTGGCTGCCCCCGATGCGATGCCACCTTTTTGGCCCAATTCTCTGGCTTCGCTCTCGCTTCGCTGGTCCATGGGAATCAGGTTTTCCTCGTTCGGCATCGTCACCACCTCTCGGCAAAATATTTGAAAAAATACCGCCCGGCAGCGCAGAGGACGGAACACGGTTTGTCCATCGTGTGTGAGACTCTCCCCGCCTGCCGGGCGGTCCGCTTTTTCCTCATGCAGAAAAAGTCGGCATGAAAAATGCCGGCATCTCAGCCGGCGGTGTGCCTTATACGCAGCGACGCGGGGAGCAGTAGCAGCTGCTCTACCCGCGCAGGCACCATGCTGCTGGAGGTTCTCATGCACAAAGCATAAGCACAAAAGCCGCAAGGCGGTTTCCCGTTCCTTACGGCTTTTGATGATAGTATTATAGCACGTTCAAATGGGGCTTTCCGGGGTCAAAATCATGGATTCGACCGTGTGGCGGTGCCGCCGGGTCACCCACCTGTATTCCAGGTGCATCTCCACAGCGATTTCTTCCCACCGCTGGCCGAGGATGTACCGCCGCCGCAGGATCTCATGGTCGCGGGCGTTGGTGACCTGCTCCAGCGCCGCGACGACCTCGCGCCGGATGGCGCCGCAGACGTTGATCTGCGCCTGTAACTCCTGTTGGGCCTGCACGATGCTCTCCACCGCGCGGGCCAGACCCTGGCCGTCGCTGGCCCCGCCCGGCATGCCGGTGAGGGAGGGGGTCACCTTGCAGGCCCGGGTGTGCAGCTGCTCCAGTTCCTCGGCAAGTTCCCGCTCCCGGCGCAGGCTGTCCTGGTAGCGGCGCAGCCATTGGACTTTTTCGTCATAGGTCATCGGCATCAGAGCTCCTTTTCTCTTTTGACAAGGGCCAAATCGTACCCCAGATAGTGAAGCCCGCATAGAAAGTTATAGGTCAAACGAAAGCAGCATCCGTCCCTGTAACTGTAAATGGTCTTGCGCTCCACCTGAAAAATGCGTGCCAGGCGCGCGGCACTTTTTCCGGCTTTCATTTGGTCGGTCATCAGTTCTGCCACATCGTCAAAAATCATGGGGAAGCCCCTCCGGAAGATAAACCTGCTTTTCCAGGTCGTCGTAAATGTTTCTCAGCAGCAACACAGCCCCCAGCAGCGCGTCGGTATAGCTGGCCGGGTCGTCGTGGCTGTCCGTCATGGCGGTATGTACGGCGTCCACCATGCTGATGCCGGCCCAGAGATGGTCGGCGATCTCTTCCAGATCGGCGGCCTTGAGAAGCGGGTTGAGTTTTTTGTATTGCATAGGGAATCCTCCTTTCCGTGGTGGGTTGTGGTGGGTTTTGTCCGTTGGGAAAATCCCTCTATAACTTTTGTTTTTTCTATTTTCTCGTATGGGACTTTTTTCCGCAAAACCCACCACACTCACCACAAACAGACAGATGAATATAAAAAGCAACGAAAGTACGCCGGTATTTTTGTGGCGGGTTGAGGGGATGAACCCACCGTAAACCCACCACAAACCCACCACAAAGTCAGGAGAGCGGTCTTGTTTCCAGGCGGAGCTGCTCGGAGAGAGGCTCCCCCGGACGGAATCGGCCGTTCTTTTGGCCAAAGGCCGCCAGAACGCGGGTGCCGTCGTCGGTCAGGCGCAGATCCAGATACTCATAGTTGAGCCGGTTCTTGCGCCGCTGCAGGGCCTTGGCCACCTCACGGCCGAACTTGGTGCCGGTCAACGGGAAGCGCTCTCCGTTCTCCTCACACCAGGCGCGGTAGGTCTGGTAGAGAATCCCCGCCTGGACGGTGTACCCGGGGGCGGGTTCGGTGCAATCCTCCAGGAACTGCTTGAGCCGGTCCTGCTCGCCCCGGTATTCTGCGGTGGCATTGTCCACCGCTGCGCAAGGGGGCAGACCGCGGCGTTTGCCGCCGGCACTGGCCTGCATCCACCGGCGCAGCCCTTCCAGCGCCCAGTTCAGGATGCCCGGCAGCTCGGCCCGGAGTTTTTCGGGCAGCTGCAGATCCTGCTTGTCCTCGGGGATGGTCTGGGTGAAGGGCACCAGCCGGATGCGCCGCCAGATACCGGAATCGGTACCGCGGATGCGGGGCTTGTAGTTGGTGGCCATGATGAGCTTGAACTCCGGCTTGAACTCAAATTCCCGGCCGTACAGGTAGCGTGCGGTGACGGTATCGCCGCCGGTCAGCTGCTTGACGATGGCTTCATCCAGCCAGACATCGGCGGGGCACTCGCTGATCGTCACGAGCCGAGCCCCCTTGAGCCGGGCAATATCGGCCCGGGGACTGTCGGACTGGCGGCGGGCGGTGATAGTCTCACTCTGGGCATTCATCGCGTAGGAGCCGAACAAGTCGGCCAGTACATCCAGAAAGGTACTCTTGCCGTTGGAGCCGTCGCCGTACAGAAAGAAGATACACTGTTCCCGGGTGGAACCAGTAAGCATGTAGCCAACCATGCACTGCAGGTAATGCTGTAGCTGTTCATCGCCGCCGGTCACGCTGTGCAGAAAGCTCTGCCAGACGGGGGCGGTGGCTTTTGGATCGTAGCCTACCCCAGCCAGGCGGGTGATGAGTCGGGTGCGGTCATGGGGGTGCAGGGTTCCATCCCGAAGTTTGAGTACGCCATTGCCTACATTGAATGTCCCGCGGGCCTTGTCAAAATCGTTGTCGGTGGCCGGGATGCCGGTCAGGTGCTGCGCCTCTTTGAGCAGGTTGTCCTTGGCATGGCTGCCGCGGCTTTTCTGAATGAATTTGCGCAGCGTTGCGGCCTGCTGTGGATCATGGATGCCGAACAGCCCCTTTTCCATGCTGTCCAGCATCTCGTCACACAGCTGCTTGACGGCGGCGGTCTCGTCCCGGCGCCAGACCTGCCCAGTCCACAGCATCCAGCAGCCTTGAGTGTAGTTGTAGCGAACCCGGTCACCGTACAGGTCCCGGAAACGACGGGCGTTGCCGGTATCGTCCAGGCTGTAGGTTTTGCGGCCAGGGGCGGGGGCGGTTGGTGTAAGCTGCGGCTCCTGTTTTTTCTCGGGCGTAATGCCCATGCTGCGCAAAAGGCCGGCCACTTCCGCTTCGGTTTCTTCGGCAGAGGTTTCCGGCAGCGCGGTGGGGCGTGGATCGTAGACTTCCTGGCAGTCGGCCAGGGCGCGGGAGAGAGTGAGATTTCCGTAGGTATCTGCCCCGCGCCGCTCGTCCCACTTTTTGCGGTAGAGGCCGCTGGCCCGGAAAGCCGCATCCATGCGGGCCTTGTCGGCCCCCAGCCAGAAGGCCAGCAGGTTGCACAGGGCCAGGTCTGCTTCGCTCTGGCTGGCGGCGTAGGGCTGCCAGTCGCCGGCAAGCAGGGCGGCCAATTTCTCGCCACCTTTTGCCTGTTTGGCTTTTTCCAGAATTTCGGAATCCGACGGAGCCCCGGCCGGCCGTGGCTGCACAGGGATTGCCTGTGCAGCAGTGGGGACGGCGGGTTTCTGTTTTTCCAGATACTGGTGGTAGATTTCGGCGGCTTCGGCGGTGCGCTCTGCCAGGGGCAGTGGGGGATTGTGCCAGCTGCGGCCGGTGACGGTGAAATACCGCCCGCCGTCGTACATTTCCAACCCCATGCCGGGGGCCAGGGCTTTCCGGCAGGACGGGCCCGCCTTGGTCCCGCACCACAGAATGTGCAACCCGGTGCCGCTGGGGCTGATTTCGGTATAGCTGTGCATGGATTCCACAATGGCCAGGGCCGCCTGTGCCACAACGCCGGTCTCTGGATCGATGCAGTGGTCAATGTCGATACCTGCAATGCCGTCGCCCAGCACAAAGCCGATGCCACGGCATCCGAGACGGGTCACCGCCCCGGCGGCCGTGGCATAATCGCTCCAGGTGCCCGGGTCGGTGCTGCTGGCAGCGTCACCGTTCCTTGGGCAGATGGGCAGTTTGTCGGCTGTGCAGCATACCCACCGCGGTGTTGTTTTCAGTTCCTCGGGTATGCTCATGATTCCTCCTTAAAACGGAATGTCGTCTTCGTCAGGCAGCGGTTCAAAATCAGGGTCAGATGCAGGCGCCTTGGGTTTCAGATAGTCGGATACCTGTCCAGTACCCACCAGGCGGTCGAAGAAAACACGCTGGTACTGGGGGTTCTGGCGATCATCCGCCAAAGTGAGCTGGCCGATCTTGCCGGAAAAGTCCTGCAGATGGTCCGGCAGCATCGCCAGATGGGGAACATCCACGCCAACAGCCTTTGCAAAGGCTTTGTAGTAGGGGAAGCCCTGAGACGTAAAGTTGAAGCTGAGATAAATGAAGCGGCCTTTGTACGGACCTTCGGTGACGACCCAGCTGGTGGAGAAGCGCGGATAGTTTTTCTTTTCATCCGGCGGATAGATCCGTGCTTCGTTGAGGATGGCCGTATACCGGCCATTGGGCAGCCTGCCGCCGGTCTCGGCGGTTTCAGCCTGCTGATAGTCATTTTCCAGTGCGTTCAGGTAGGCGTAGTTATCCATGGTTTTTGTCCTCTTTCTGAATGGGGTGAATATTGGCGTTCAGTTTACGGTAGACGGTTTTGCGGGCAGACCATTGGCTCTGGCAGTTGGGGACCCATGCGTCTACAAAGTCATAAACAATGGCATCGGTCTTGCCGGGTGCCGGTCTCATGATGCGCCCAACAGACTGCTGAATGGCGGTGGAATCCCGCACCGGCTGTACCAGGAACAGGCGGTCAGCGCGGGGAATGTCCAGGCCTTCCTTTGCCAGTTGGTAGGTGGCCAGCAGGCAGCGTACGGGGCTGTCCGGGGCACGCAGCTCTCGCAACGATTCGGCACGCAGGAGGGCGCGGGTGCTGCCGTTGATACTGCGGCAGAGAATGCCACGTTCTTGCAGGTCCTTATCTTTGGCCAGAGCCTGCTCCAGCCGGGCCAACATATCCAGGCTGCTGCCCAGCACGATACAGGTGTGCCCTGCCAGCAGGGCGGGCGCCAGGTAGGACAGAATGCGGGCGGTACGGGCGTTGTCTGCGGCCATGTGGCGGCGCAGACGGTTGGGGTCGATATGATCGTACTCCCTGGCGCCGGGGCTGTAGTGGAATTCGGTCTGTACCGGCTGAATGACCGGCAGCACGGTGCCGCCAGCTTCTACCAGCTCCTGCTGGCTCACCTGGGCCAGTGTGTCCCCCAGGATCATATGGATGGTATCTGCCAGGCCGTCGGCTCTGTCGGGCGTGGCTGTCAGCCCATAACGATAATAGGCGGGCAGGCACCCAAGTACGCTGTTGTACATTTCCGCGTTGGCGGGGTTTGCCACCACATGCTGGCATTCGTCTACGATAACGGTTCCAAACCGTCCGGCAAGTTCGTCCAGATCCATGTGGTAGAGTGTCTGTACGGTGGCTACCGTCAGGTTGGTGCCGATATGGCGATGCCTGCCGGCCAGTATGCCTATCTGGTCGCCGGTCAGCCCCAGCCGAAGAAAGGCGCGGTCCTGTACCTGGCGGATCAGGTCGATGGTGTGGGCAATCCACAGCACCGGCTGTCCGATTGCCTTGGCAAGGTACAGCCCGGTCTCTGTTTTTCCGGCTCCGCAGGGCATTACGATGACCCCCTGGGGTACCTTGCTTTCCAGCACGGCACGGGCTGTGCGCTGCTGGTAGTCCCGCAGCCGGATATCACTTGCCGGCCACTGGGGGACAGGGCAGAGGGTCATGCAGTCCCGTCGGCTTGTTCCCTTGGGGCGGTTGCGCCAAATCTCCATGGCCAGCCCCCGGGGAAGGATCAGTTCGTTGTTGTCTACCTGGTAGAGCATCAGTTCTTTGGGGATATTCCAGGTGGGTAATCCCATGGCCGCCGCCCGCTGGTAAGCCGGGTTGGGAATGGTCAGCCGATCCATCAGCTGGTGCCGCAGTTTGGCAGGGCAATCAATCAGGTGTAGACGTCCGTCCAGTGTTACGATCACGGAGCGCTCACCTCCCAAACTTCGGCCAATGTCTGCGGCTGATTCCCCAACGGAATGCTGCCCCGGTCTCCTGCCAGAATGTGCGGCCGTACCGTCCACCAGGGGACGAACACACGTGCCGGTGGGTCAGTCCGTCGTACCGCCAGCAGTGCAGTCCCGCCGGCATCCTCAAAGCGACTGAGGTTTTCAATCTCGTTGGTGCGCAGGGCGGAAAAGGGCAGATTTCCCCGGGCGATGCTCTTGCACTCGATGGCCAGGGCGCGGCCTTCCACCTGGGCGCTGATGTCGAAGGGCTGGCCGTGCCAGGATTTTGGCCAGCACCGGGCCCAGGCCTGAGGTAAAGCATTCAGTTCCTCACAAAGCTGTTCTTCCCAGGAGGCGCCGTTGCGGTTGCGCTGCTGCTGCAGTTTATCCCTGTGCTGCCGCTTTTTCTTCGCCGGAATCATGGGCAGGCGCCTCCTCTCTCTTTTTGCGGGTATCCAGAGCAATCTTGTAGCAGTTTCGGCACAGCGGACGGCCAAATTGCTTTTCGCCCAGGGCCGCTACGTCGGCGGCGGGGATGATCTCGCCAGTGGCGCGGTTGACGCCGGACTGGATGATCTTTCCACAGTCGGTACACATCCAGCGTTGCGGTTCCTGGCCGTCGTTCAGCCATGCGGCCAGCTGCTGCCCCAGTTCCGGCGTGATGACCGAGTTCAGGCCGTCCAGAAAGGTCACATCCTTGCTGGTGGTAGCAACATGGTTGCGGGCAATGTTCAGCACGATGTCGAACTCGTATTCCAGGTTATCCCGCTGGATGGGGGCAAGGCCCAGTTTGACCGGTTCCATCTTGCCCCGCTCGTTGGGCTGCAGGGCGTAGTCTTGCTTGACCCGCAGCGTGCAGATGGTATGGCAGGGAACCGACAAAATGGAATCCACCAGGCTGTTCTGCAGCTTGCCGGCGGCGTTCCAGGCAGTGTAGCTGTTCTGGCCGCGCTGATTGGCGGCGATCTGATCTTTATATTCCAGCACACCGCCCTCGCCGCTCCAGGCGTGGGAAAGGCTGTCCACAATGACTACGCCGTCCGGGCCTACAGCTTCGGCACCGGTGCGCACATACTTGATGTACTTCTCCACGGTATAGGGCGGGTCCAGGTGGGCATACAGAAAAGCGCCGGTGGGAGTGGGCAGGTCGCTGCGAGTGGCGTATTCTTTGGCACGCTCGTGCTCGGTGTCGATCAGGGCGATTTTGGCCCAGTTCCCGGTCATGCCATAGGCGATGTACAAAGCGCTCAGGGTCTTGCCACCGCCCGACACCCCCTGCAGGGCCATGCGGAGCTTGGCTTTTTCCCGGGCCACCGGGGCAAATAAACTACTCATTCGGGGTACCCTCCTTTTTCGCGGCCTCCCGGGCCGCCATTGTGCAAACCATATCCAGGACTTCCCGCTTATCGTATTGCGGGGAATCGGCGGGATAGGGGTTGTGCCAGTTATCCCGGAAACGCCGGGCGTCTTCCACCTTTTTGACTTTTCGCTCCAGCTCCTGCATACAGGCTTCGTAATGATCCGTCAGCGGATAGATTGCCGCGATGGGATGCTCACCCAGAACTTCTGCCAGCAGGTTCAGCGCCACATACAGGTCCACGGCGGCAATCTTGGTGTAGCCGATCCGCATGCCCAGGGCCTCTTTGTTGACGGGCTCACCGCGCAGCAGCTCGGCAAGGTATGCCTGCATCAGGCCGGCATGGGACAGCAGCGTGCCCAGCTCCTGCAGCGCACGGCATTCGATGCGCTGGGGCCCATACAATGCGGCGGCCCTGGGCAGCGTAGTGGCATCATACCCGGTCATAGCTGCCACCTCCCGGCTTGCGGTAGTCGATTTCCCCCAGTTTGGCGGTCAGGTCGGGGCGGATACGCTCGACCGTTTCCAGATAGATCACCGTGCCTGTCTCGGGGTCATGCCAGCGGCCCCATGGCATGGCGTTGCGGATGTCCAACAGAACGCCGCCGAAGGTGGTCAGGCGGCCCAGGGCATCGATGCCGACTGCATCGAACCAAAGGATGCGGCGACCATCGCTCTGCGCCGCCCGGTATCCCATGCAGGCAAAGTCCATGGTGATAAGGCTGCCATCCAGCACTGGGGAATCCTGCAGTGTGGGCAGCGGCTCAGGCATACCGTCCAACTGGTCCGGGGCATCGCCGTAGGCATCCATACACCACCATCCCTCCCCCTTGTGGGGCAGGCCGTGGCACCAGCCGGCAATCAGTCCCAGTACCGGGCCGGGTACATATTTCCACAGCATGGCGCAGGCCCAGCCGGGACCGACCAGGCACAACACATCCTTCGCGCTGCGCCATACCTTTACGCCGCCGCCTTTGTAGGCTGCTTTCATCAGCTTCACCAGTTTTTTCTCATTCAAAATCGTCATCCTCCTCACTGTCCATATCGTACCCGTCGGGGGAGCAGACACGCACCGTGTCCAGCAAGGTGCGGGCAACCTGCAAGACGTGTGCCACTACTTTTCCGTAGGCGGTCGGGGAAAGCTGCGCCTGTTTTAACTGGGTACGCAGCAGAATGCGCAGGTTCTCTGCCGTCTCATACAGAATATCTGCGGTGCGCTGGCAGGCGTCGGCGTCGGGGCGGGCGGTGGCCAGCTGCTCCTGCAGGTATGTCACCCGGTTTTGCGCTTTCAGTCTTTCATCGTTGGCCTTGCGCACCGTTTCCTGCATCGTGGCGGCCATACGGTCGGCGCCTTCCCGGCGCCAGGCTTCGATCTGCTCCTCGCCGGGCTGCACCACCGCCACATCGCGGGGCTGGTTTTCCAGTTCCCGGATTTTGGCTTTCAGTTCGGTGTTCTCTGTGCCGCGCTGCTCGGCCAGCTTTTGGGCGCCGGCGGCGCGGTTTTCGGCTTCGGTGGCCTGGCGGCGGGCATCATCTCGCTCACGCTTGGCGGTGTTCACCAGCCCCTCCAGCCGCTGCTGGTCCTGGGCGCGGCGGTCACATTCGTTTTTGTAGCGCAGGGCGGCAGAGTTGGCATCCTCCTGCTCCTTGCGGTCCAGGGCTGCTTCGTGTTCTGCTTTCTCCCGGGCGGCTTTCTCGGCATTGAACCGGGCCAGCAAATCCTGGTACTGCTTGTGGCTGGTGATGTCGCCATCCTTGACGGCCTGGACCAGCTCGGCGGGGGCCGAGGGCTTGGCCGCGGCGTAGAGCAGGGAAGGGCTGGCGGATTCCAGTGTGGCCTGCTCCTCGGGGGTTGCCCCAGACAACAGGGCATTGACCTGCAGAAGACGGTAGGCGGCATCTTTTTTGAGGCCGACACTGGCGCACCAAGCAATAAACGTTTCATTGCTGTGCTGGTTGTGCCCTTCGCAATTTGCGAAGAGCTCATCATGTGCTGAGGCCACTGCAGCTGAGACACGGCAGATGTACACTTGACGTGCCTCCCGAATTTCATTTTCAGCCAGGTGAAGGACTTCTACTGTCTGCTCATCCAGACCGGTATAGTCAAACGCCGGCAGGCTCATATGGGCAGTGTCCGGGGCAGAAAGGGGCAACGCGGCCGGTGCTTGCCGGGCAGGTTCGGCAGAGGGGCAGCTGCTTACATCCAAGCTGTTCTCCGGTGAGACGGTAGATGTTTCCCCCACCTTGAATGGATCTTTCGCAGCAAGCTCGTCCGTGATCGCAGCAGCATCCATGGTCTGGGCAACGGGTTCCAACTGTTCGCGTCTGATCCATGCTTCAAATTCTCCTTGCGCATCGCTCAGATTGGGGTAGACAGAACTATTGGCGGGTACCCATGTGCCGCCCTGCACATTGCACCGCATGGTGAGATAGCAGGTTTTCTTGCCGTTGGTGAGTTCACCAATCTTGTACAGTTGACCGCCCTTAGCAGAACGGTATACATCGCCTGGGTATGGGAGATCGAGATCGCTGCACTCGTCTACGATTTCAGGCGGCTCGGCGCTGGCGGGGCCTTCCAGCGGCTGCCATCCATGCGTCCGGGCATGGTTGTCCAGCACCTGCTGCAAGCTCTCAATGGTATTTGCAGCGGCAGCCTCCACTGCCAGCGCACCGCTGATTAGCCAGTCACAGCTTGCCTTTGCCCGGCACATGATTCTGGGTTCGCCCTTGTAGTCCCGCACGGAGTAAACCGTACCATACGTGTTCGTGTATTGTGTCATTTGGCGTTCCTTTCCGTGTATTCTTCAGCCCAAATGATTCCCTGGGCAAAGGCCCACAATCTTTCAGTCATGCGGTCAAGTAGTGCCGTGTCAGCATCGCTCAGCAGTTCGGTTTGTTCCATATAGCTGATGACTGTCCGCAAATCGTCATAATAGCTCTCGGCAACAGCGGATAGCTTGACAGCCGGTCGATGCGCGAGAGGGGTGTCGTTCGTTCTTTCGGGAGTTTTGGGTACTTCTGTCAGCTGGTTTGCTTTGTCCTCCCGTACCCACCTTGACACGGTTACGGGCAGTACACCAAGGTCCTCGGCAATGGATTTCAAAGGTTCACCTTTGGCAGCGCGTTCCACTGCGTCGGCCTTCTTTTCCGGTGATACCTTGACCTGTTTTTTGCGGGCAAAGTCGGCAGGGTCCAACCCCAAAGCTTCGATTGCATCTTCTTTTTTACAGGCGTGAAGTTGGGCTACTATACTCAGTCCGTGTGAACCAGGATTGCGGTCCAGGTCGTCTCGCATTTCTTTCAGCTCAGTGGGCGAAAACTCTTTAATCATCGTTTGCACCGCCCTTCATGGCGCCGATGTCAATCTTTGTTACAGGCATCTGCATCATTTCCATCAGCAGTTCAGTCAGGTTCTTGGCACAATCAAGGCGGGATTCAGGCGGCACAGTTCTTTCGATGACTTCCTTGATTCCACTCGCAAGAGCCAGTAACGTATCTGCTGTGTGTCCACGGCCGTGAATCATCACCCCGGAGCCAGCCTTCCAGGCTAAAATCAAGGAGCCGTCCTTTTCAAACATTTTCATGCCCTTTATACCTCCATGTTTTTTATGAAATTCAGCAGCTCTGGCAGCTTGCCCGGCTGCTGCTGCGGCGTAAGCACAGCGGATCTTGTCCAGTTTGATGCGGTCGCACCAATGGTCGTTGAGGATGGCTTCCACCGTTTCATGGAGCAACAGGTCGGCATCTGGGCGGGCGTACTGAAACGCAGCGGTGATTTCGTCATAGTTCACAGGCGGCTCACCTCCATGTTGCGGAACTTCATTGCCAAATCATCGGCCAGGGATTGTGGCAGCGGCATCTGTCTGCCGCGTCTCCAGCCCACAATCAGAAGACGGCCATAATACCATTGGTCATCGTAGAAGCGGGTGGGCATTGCGCGACCGGGAAGCCCAGGAAGATAAATCAGAGCCGCAGGCTGAGTGCTGAACAACTTCACCCGGACGGGGCCGCCCAGATAGGCGTCCAGTCCCTGGGCAGTGTCGGGTACATTGCGGATTTCCGGCGCCTCGCCGGGGTCTATCAGGATTCCGCGCATGATGCTACCTCCTCGTCCAGAGCGAACCAGACACCCAACAGGGCGTTGAGCACCAGTACCCCGACCAGCAGCGCGGGCAGGTTCAGCGCGGCCACAGCCGCAGCTATGTAGATGCCCAGGGCCACGCAAGCGGTCTTGACCGCGGCGCGCAGGTAGGGTACAATGGGGTTGTGCTTTTTGACGATTGCACGTTTTTGGCCGTTCCGGTGTGCCAGCACCGGGGCGGCTGTTTTGTTTTGTGTCATGGGAAACTCCTTTCAGATTCGGATGCTTTTGCATCCGAGCATTTCATCCAACCAGGCATAAAAAGCATGGCGGAAAATCAGAATCGTGGCCCTGCCGCTGCGACCATCGCCCCGTATACCGAAGGCAAACGGGAATTTTCCGGCAAGAGCCATCTCCCGCAAACGGTCTTCGGTAGCAGGGATGCCGTTGGCCCGCAGCGCCTCAGCCAATTCGTGCAGGGTCATCCTGGGGTCTGTCAAGTGGAACACCTCCTTGTGTTTTGTGTTTCCTATTGAATGCCCGCACTGCCATGCGGTCATCAATGTCCCTGTCGGCCAAAGCGTTTGCCCCGCCTGCGGCGGCGATATTGACTTAAAGCTCAAGCTCGATTGAGTTGATCCCTTTGGCCAGGTCGTCTGCCAACGATCTGGCCTTTTTGATGGTATCGACAAGCTCATGCGCTTTGGTGAGCTGTTCATCCAACCCATTAAGATGCACATCAATGGTGATCTTCCCGGAGGATTTTCCGAGCGTTTTATCCATCCTGTTCACCTCCTTGTGGTCCCGACTATGGGACGGGTCACTTTTTGCTGCTGGTCAGCATCTGCTGAGCCATGTCATCCAGCATGGTGTTCAAATCCTCCTCCAGCACCGGTGTTGCCAGCGCCACGATCTGGATCTGGTCGATATAGGAGTTGATGTCGTTTTGTGCCCTCTGGACAAGTCCCTCGAAAGTGCGGTTCAGTTCGCACCACTTGGAATAGCTGGCCTTGGCGGCCATAAACCGCTCTTTTGCCTCGCTGCGGTTCTTGCGGACATCCTCCAGATCTTTCTGAACGTCCACAAGGTCCTGTTTGCGCTTGGCCAGCAGGCTGAACCAGTCGCGCAGCGCCTGGTTGCTCCGGCGAAGCCGTTCCAGCTCGGCAGGATCTGCGCCGTACATTCCGCTCTTGCGGATGGCGGGCAACACTTCATCGAACACCCAGCGCTCGAACTTTTCTGCACTGGGCAGCTTGCTGTGGGTGATGAGCCGGTACAGGTCCCCTTCGGGGAGGAAGTTCATCGTTACTTTCTTGCTTGCAGACTGGGGGTTAGGTACCTCGCGTTTCACGAGGTACCGGCAATGCCGCTTTAGGGCGTCCCACTGGTTGCTGTACCCCAGCGCCTTGCAGGCATCCGCACCACAGAACAGCGGCTTTCCATCCTCATACAGGACGCGTACGCTGCCAAACGCGGCATTGGTATAGGTTTGAATTGCGGTCATTTGTGCCTCCTTAACAGACTTTGGTCGCCGTCGTCTAATTTGCTAGACAACTACGCCAAAAAAATATCGCTCACCTTTTTGCCGAGAGCATCCGCAATTTTGATCAGGGTTTCTGTGGTGGTTACGACTGTAGCACCGCTCTCCAATCCCGCAATGGTAGCACGGGAAACATTGGCACGACGCGCCAATTCTTCCTGTGTATATCCACGCTCTGTGCGTGCCTCTTTTATTTTGAAAGGCATATCTGTATCACCTCCTTTTGACAACAATAGTCTAGCACGCTAGACGGCGATTGTCAAGCGAATTAGACAAAATCTCTTGATTTTTTGCTTTTGTATGATATACTAGACATAAAACAAGAGGAGGTGGCTTTATGATCCTGGGGGACC
>DXBO01000030.1 GCA_019116485.1 Candidatus Gemmiger excrementavium | reverse complement strand
CTATAAAGGGCGCCGGGGCTGTGTTGCTGTTTCAGTGTCTGCCGGGCATTACCACGGAGTCAGCTCCAGGTAGAGGTCCTTGTACTGACGGGCGGAGTTCTGCCAGGAAACATCCTTGGCCATATCCCGCTGGACTACCTCGTCCCAGTGGTAGCGGTTGACAAAATACTCGGTCTTGGCGCGGTTGATGGCATCCAGCAGCAGGCCCGCGTCATAGCGGTCAAAGGTGAAGCCGTTGCCCTCACCGTTGAACAGGTTGTAGGGTTCCACGGTATCTTTCAGGCCGCCGGTCTCCCGCACGATGGGCAGGGTGCCGTAGTGCATGGCGTTGAGCTGGGTCAGGCCGCAGGGCTCAAAGCGGGAGGGCACCAGCAGGGCGTCGGCGCCCGCGTAGATGCGGTGGGCGCGGGATTCGTCGTACTGGATGCAGGCGCTGAACATGCCGCGGTAGGCGTTTTCATAGTAACGGAAGGTATCTTCGTACTGTTTGTCGCCGGTGCCCAGCACGATGACCTGGGTATTGCCGTCCATCAGTTCGGGCACGATGGCGTTGACCAGGTCCAGGCCTTTCTGGTTGGTCAGTCGGGAAATGAGACCAATAACGAACTTGCTCTGGTCCTGCACCAGGCCCAGTTCTTCCTGCAGGGCCAGCTTGTTCTGCCACTTGTGGTCCAGCACGTTGGTGATGTCATAGTTGACGGCCAGGGCCGGGTCGGTGGCGGGGTTCCACATGCCGTAGTCGATGCCGTTGACGATGCCCCGCAGCTTGTAGCTGTGGTAACGCAGGTGGTCCTCCAGCTTTTCGCCGTATTCGGGGGTCTGGATTTCCCAGGCATAGGTGCCGCTGACGGTGGTGATGCGGTCTGCGTAGGCCAGGCCGCCCTTGAGCATGTTGGCATCCTCGTAGTCCTGTTTCAGGGCGCCCATCTGGAACACCTCGTCGGGCAGACCGGTCCAGTACTTGAGGGTGGGGATGTTGTAGATACCCTGGAAACGCAGGTTGTGAATGGTCAGCACCGTTTTGGCGCGGCCCACCTGAGAATCCCGGAAGAGAGTGCGCAGATACACCGGCACCAGCGCCGCCTGCCAGTCATGGCAGTGGATGATGTCGGGAATCCAGTTCATGAAGTTCAAGGCCGCCAGCGCCGCCTTGCTGAAGTAGCAGTACTTGGGAATATCGTCCACCAGGCTGATGTAGGGGTTGCCGGAAGAGAAGAATTCCTGGTTGTCGATGAAGTCATAGACCACACCGTCCCACACATATTCCATGATGCCCACATAGTAGCTGCGGCCGGTCAGGCCCAGGTCCATGTAAAACTCGCCGCGGTAGACCATCTTGTCCTGGTACTGCTGGGGGATGCAGGCGTACCGGGGCAGAATGACGCGCACGTCGCAGTTCTGCTTGACCAGTTCCCGGGGCAGGGCGTACATCACGTCGCCCAGGCCGCCGGTCTTTACAAAGGGATGGCATTCCGAGCCGATAAAGGCGATGCTTCTGCGGGGGGTATCGTAGGCAGGTTTCATGAGTGCTTCCTCCATCGGGGCCGGCTCCACGGGGGCCGGGGTTTCCACAGGCACGGGGGTCGGCTCCGCCGGGGCAAGGGCTTCTTCCACCGGGGCGGGGGCCGCCTTCTTGGCCGCGGGTTTGGCTTTTTTCGCTGCCGGTTTGGCAGCCTTTTTGGCGGCGGGCTTTTCCGCTTTAGGGGCAGGTTCCGCAGCGGGGGCCGCCTTCCTGGCGGCAGGTTTGGCCTTTTGGGCCGCAGGTTTTTCCGCCTTGGGGGCAGGTTCCGCTTTCTTGGCCGCAGGCTTTTCCGCCTTGGCGGCGGGGGCGGCAGGCGTCACTTCGGCAGCCGGGGCGGTTTTTGCCGCAGCCGCCGGTTTCTTGGTCGGTTGGGTCTTTTTCTGTGCCATAACGACTTCGTCCTTTCGATCCTTCTTTCGATTGTACCGCAAGCCTGTGCGCCCTGCCGGAAAGGGGGCGCATGGGCCGGTATCAGGGGCCGGGCGGCAACGATTCCCCCGCGCCCTGATCCCATAAAAAAATAGTAGCATATTCCCGTCAAAATTTCAATCATCGCATCCATTCTGCCGCGCCGCCGCAAATACTTTTGGCGTGCGGCAGGTTCCGGTTGTGCATACAACAGATTTTACCTGCTGCCGGGCGTATACTGTGTACACAGGGCGGTACAACCGCCGCATAGGATGTACCACAGGAGGGTTTGCTATGAAACGATGGGGTTTTCTGTTTTTTCCCGCAGTGTCGCTGGGCGTGGGGACGCTGGCCGGTTTTTTGACCCGGAACAGCCTGAACACCGTATACCCCATGCTGGAGAAATCTCCGCTGACCCCGCCGGGCTGGGTATTCCCGCTGGTGTGGACAGTGCTGTACCTGCTGATGGGCCTGGGCATGGCACTGGTGGTGCGCCGGGGCGGGCCGGAAGTCCGCCAGGCCCTGGGCCTGTGGGGCGTGCAGCTGGGGCTGAACTTCTGCTGGAGCCTTTTGTTCTTCAATGGCGGGCTCTATTTTTCCGCCCTGCTGTGCCTGGTGGTATTGTGGGTGATGATCCTGGCCATGGCCGGGGCTTTCGGGGCCATCAGCCGCACCGCCGGCCTGCTGCAGATTCCCTACCTGCTGTGGGTGGCCTTTGCCGGTTACCTGAATACCGCGGTATGGGTGCTCAACCTGTAAACCGGGACCGCCTTATCCCCCCGCAGATCATCTGCGGGGGGATTTTTAGTTCCGGCAGGCAGCCCGTTGTGCAGCCAACCACTTTATCCGTTCCATTCCCGTATACTGATACTCCAAGGCAGGGGAACGTCCCCTGCCCCAGACCCGCACACCGGGCCGCCGTCGGCGCGCCCGCCGGAACCGTCAAAATGCCTGTGGCAGAGCCCTTCTTCCCCCGGTATTGGAAACGTTCTTACAAAATGGCCCCTGGGCCGGGGAGAAGAAAATGATGACTGCAGGAGTGCTGCTGGCGGTAATCGCCGTAATGGTATGGACCCGGCGCGCCGCTAAGCGCAGCGGCGCCACCGGGGTACGCCCCTATGAACTGATCTACCTGTTTTTCAGCAGCGCCTTTCTGGGCGATTGCTTCGAGACGGTTTTTGTATGGCTGACCACCGGCGTACTGATGAGCCGCAGCAGCCTGCTGTATGCGCCGCTGAGCCTGGTCTGGGGGCTGGGCGCCGTACTGGCCACCCTGACGCTTTACCCCCTGGCGTCCCGTTCCGCCGCGCTGCTCTTTACCTGCGGCGCGGTGCTGGGCGGCGGGTTCGAATATCTGACCAGCCTGGCGCTGGAGCTGACCCTGCACCGGGTATTCTGGGATTACTCCCGCATACCTTTCAACCTGGCGGGGCGCACCAACCTGCTGTACAGCCTGTTCTGGGGGGCCGCCGCGGTGTTCTGGGTCCGGGTGGCCGCCCCCCGGCTGCTGGCACTGCTGCACCGGGTGCCGCCCCGGACCATACAGGCGGTGACCATGGCGGCCATCGTACTGCTGACCGCAGACATGACGGTTTCCTCCGCTGCGCTGCTGCGCATGCGGGAGCGCAGCACCGGTGCGCCCCCCGACAGCCGGGTGGAACGCCTGCTGGACACCTGGTACAGCGACGAAATGCTGCACCACCATTACCAGAACATGGCGCTGCCTCCGGCAGCCTGACCCAACCGGCCGCACGGCGGCCCTGCATCCCCTACGCAGGAGGCGTATCCCTATGCAACATATCCTTTACCTGGCCGCCGCACTGCAGGCGGCCCTGACCGGCACCACGCTGGTGGTGCTGCTGCTCTGGCTGCTGGCCGGGCGTGCCCGGGGCCAGCGGCGCCTGCAGGCCGCCCGGCAGCTGGACCTGGACCTGGCCGGTTGTTTTGCCCCGGGCCTGTCCCGGGCCCTGCCCGCCGGGGCGTTGGCCACTGCCGACGGCAGGGCCGCCCTGATGACCGCCCTGCCAGGCCCTGCGGGGCGCCTATACCGGGCGCACCGAGCCCCGCCTGGTGGTACTGGACAAGGCAAACGGCGGCAAAGCCGACGCCCTGAACGCCGGGCTGAACGCGGCACGCTACCCGCTGGTGTGCTGCGTAGATGCCGACGGCCTGCTGGAGCCGGACGCAGTCCGGCAGATGGCCTGCCTTTTTGCCCGCCGGGAGAACACCGTGGCGGTGGGCGGCATGGTACGCCCCATGAACGGCTGCACCGCCCGGGCGGGGCGGATAAACCGGATACAGCTTCCCCGCAAGCCTCTGGAACTGGTACAGGTGGTGGAATACCTGCGCGCGTTTCTGACCAGCCGCTTCGGCTGGGAATCCATCAACAGCCTGCTGATCGTCTCGGGGGCTTTCGGCATGTTTGACCGGGCCGCCGTGCTGGAGGCCGGCGGCTACGACCACACCATCGGTGAAGATGCCGAACTCACCCTGCGCCTGCACCGCCGCATGCTGGACACTGGCCGCCCCTATACCATTGCCATGGCTTTGGATGCCGTGTGCTGGACCCAGGTGCCCGCCGACCTGCGGAGGCTGCGCACCCAGCGTATCCGCTGGCAGAAAGGTCTGGCCGACGCACTGTGGAAGCACCGTGCCCTGCTGCTGAACCCCCGCTATGGCCGGGTAGGCATGCTGGCGCTGCCCTTTTTCTGGTTTTCTGAACTGCTGGGGCCGCTGGTGGAACTGCTGGGTTATCTGCTGCTGGCGGCAGCGCTGCTTTTGGGACCATACGGCGTACCGGGTTCTGAGCCCGGGGAATTTTGCCGGCAGCGGTTTTTCGTTGTTCAACACACCGAAAATCCCCCGCCAAAAGCGTATGCTGTACACACGGTCAGGGAGACAGCCCCGCCGCTGCCCAACCGGCACCGCCGCCCTGCGCGGCACAAGACCGACGCCGCGCCGCCCCCCGGACCCCCGCAAACGCAACCCAATGCGGCAGCACCGCTGCCGACACACAGGAGGTACAAAATGTACTACACCAATGGAAATTATGAAGCCTTTGTCCGCCCCCGCAAGCCCCAGGGCGCGGAAACCAAACAGGCGTGGCTGGTAGGCGGAGGTCTGGCCAGCCTGGCTGCCGCCGCTTTCCTGATCCGGGACGGGCAGATGGAGGGCAGCCGCATCCACATTCTGGAGGAATCCGACCTGCCGGGCGGTGCCTGCGACGGCATCCTGAACCCCGAAGCGGGGTTTGTGATCCGCGGTGGCCGGGAAATGGAAAACCACTACGAATGCCTGTGGGACCTCTACCGGTCTGTTCCTTCGCTGGAACACCCCGGCGAGACCGTGCTGGATGAGTTCTACCGCCTGAACCTGGACGACCCCAACCGTTCTTTGAACCGGGCCACCCTGGAACGGGGCCGCAGCGCCAACACCGGTGACCGGTTCGGCCTCAGCGATGATACGGCCCTGGAACTGATGCAGTTGTTCTTCACCCCTGACGAACAGCTGTACAACAAGACCATCGACGACGTGCTGGGGGAGGAATTCTTCCAGTCCAACTTCTGGCTGTACTGGCAGACCATGTTCGCCTTTGAGACCTGGCATTCCGCTCTGGAGATGAAGCGGTATCTGCAGCGTTTTTTGCACCACATCGGCGGTTTGCCCGACCTGTCGGCGCTGAAATTCACCAAGTACAACCAGTACGAGTCGCTGATCCAGCCGCTGGTAGCCTACCTGAAAGAAAACGGCGTGCAATTTGAATACGGCGTGCGGGTGGTCAACGTACTGTTCAACTTCCTGCCCGGCAAAAAGGTGGCCCACCAGCTGGTAATGCTGCGCCATGGCCGGGAGGAGACCCTGGACCTGACCCAGAACGACCTGGTCTTTGTGACCAACGGTTCCTGCACCGAGGCCAGTGTCCTGGGCGACAACGACCACGCCCCCGAACTGGATATGGAATCCGGCCAGGGGTCCAGCTGGGAACTGTGGAAGAACATCGCCGTGCAGAACCCGGTGTTCGGACGCCCGGAGGTGTTCTGCTCCAACATCGAAGCCACCAAATGGGAGTCTGCCACCATCACCCTGCTGGATGACCGCATCGCCCCCTATGTGCAGCAGGTCTGTGGCCGGGACCCCTACGCGGGCAAGGTGGTCACCGGCGGTATCGTTACCGTCAAGGACTCGGCCTGGCTGATGAGCTGGACCTTCAACCGCCAGCCCCACTTCAAAGCCCAGCCCGAAGGCCAGCTGGTGGGCTGGATCTACGGCCTCTACCCCGAGCGCCCCGGCGATTATGTAGGCAAACCCATGGAGGAATGCACCGGCGCCGAGATCTGCATGGAATGGCTGTACCACCTGGGCGTGCCGGAAAACGAGATCGAGACCCTGGCCCGGGAATCCGCCAGCACGGTGCCCTGCATGATGCCCTATATCACCGCCTTCTTCATGCCTCGCAAGGCCGGGGATCGCCCCGCCATCGTACCCGAAGGCTGCGTGAACTTCGCCTTCCTGGGCCAGTTCACCGAGACTCCCCGGGACACCGTGTTCACGGTGGAATACTCGGTGCGTACCGCCATGGAGGCCGTCTACACCCTGCTGGGTGTGGAGCGCGGCGTACCGGAAGTGTTCGGCTCGGTGTACGATGTGCGGTGCCTGCTCAACGCAGCCCACTGCCTGCTGGATGGCCGCAAACTGACCGATATGAAGCTGCCCCTGCCCTACAAGCTGGCGCTCCATGCCGGGCTGGAAAAAGTACAGGGGACCACCCTGGAAGAACTGCTGGCCGACTACCAGCTGATCTGACCCGCTGATTTTCAAAGGAGGAGTTCCATGAAACAGAAAACCATTGCTTCCCTGGAGCAGGCCGCCCAGGCGGCCCGCCGGCGGGTCTTTACCAGCGGGGTTGCAGCCGGACTGCTGCTGTTCCTGCTTGGCATGGCCGCCCTTTTCGCCCCGCTGGCGGCGGGATGGTCGCTGGCTGTCCTGCTGGTGACCGGGTTTGCCCTGTACGGCGCCGCGCAGCTGTGGGCCTGGGTGGAAACGCCCCAGGACCGGCGCAGCACCTGGACGCTGCTGGGCGGGCTGGCCCTGCTGGGATTTGCCGGGTTCGCCCTGTGGGCGGCCTTCACCACCCCCTATGGCGGCGCAGCCCTCATCGCCATGCTAGCCAACGCCGTAGCCCTGTTCACCGTGATCCAGGGCATAAGCCAGATCATCGCCTTTTCCGAAATGCGCCGCCAGAATACCCCGGGCGCCGGATGGGTACTGGCTGGCGGCATCCTGAACGTGGTGGCAGTCAACCTGATCGTCCTGCAGCCGCTCACCGGGTGGCTGGCCGTCAGCACCCTGTGGGGCATCTACCTGGCGGTTGCAGGCCTGGGCCTGCTGGCAGAATCCCTGTCGGGCCACCGGGGCTGGTACACCAATTCCTGATCTGAATCCCTGAAACAAAAACACCTTCCGTTGGAATTGAACCGCCCCAGATTGTGCAGACAGCACAAAAAAGCCCCTGGTGTAGGAACATTCAATTTTAACAGGCGTAGCGCAGCGTCAGCGGCGCCACGCCTGTTTTGCTTTGGATGCGCTCGTGGTTGCAAAAATGGATGTAACGGTTAAACCTATCGTTTGCTTCTGAAAATACTGCCGGTTTGTGGCGGTAAATACACTCTGTTTTGAGGATGGAGAAAAAATTTTCTGCTATTGCATTGTCATACAGGTTCCCACGTCTTGACATCGAAGGTGTAATGCCATATTGTTTAGTCAGATCAAAGTACGCTTGCGAGATATACTGAAACCCTTGGTCGCTGTAGAAGTGCAACTCTGCGGCAGCCTTCTTCTTTTCTTTTGCTGTCACTTTCTTCCTGTGGATTGCAGAAAATCCCGCAGCAATTCATTCTCCATTCTCTAACATCCGATTTTGTAGGCCTGCTCTGCAATAATATCTCTGGGGGCAGATTCTTTTCGCGGCCTTCCCTTCGGGCGTGGCGTGATCCCTGCTTTCAGTTTGCATTGCTTTGTACGTTCCCGTTTCAGTACACGCTTTATCACATACTTGTCTTTAAATCCGAAATGCTCAGCGATTTCCCACTGCGTTTTCCCCGCCGTCACCATTGCCTTGTTTTCCGGCAAATGTTCCTCAACATGCGTGTAAGACCGCTTACTCATAACAATTCCCTCTGATGTAGTACGTATGCTTTCCTACATCAGGGGGTGTTTTGTCTATTGTCTGTCCGTTTTTACTGGTTCGGTTCAGACAGCTCCCTGGGGGCGTTGTTTGGGGGATTGCCGTTGGGGGGCAAAGGAAAGAGGGCTCATTCGGGCGGTTTCCGGCTGCAGCTGCCTCCGCTGCAGCAGCAACCTCCCAGGCTGCCCGAGAGCAGCAAGCCGATCAGACCGGTGTAGACCATCGTGTTGATGGGGTTGGAGGTGATGGCGCAGCTGCCGGTGGGGCAGCCCGCCAGGGCGTAGTAGATCAGGCCCACCAGCGCACCGCCTGCGGTGAAAAGGATGGGACGTTTCCACTTGTTCCAGAATTCTTTCATGTTGTTTCGCCTCCTGCCAGATATTGCTCCGCCGCATGGACGGCCATGGCGCCGTCCGCCACTGCCGTGACCACCTGGCGCAAGGGTTTGGTTCGTACATCGCCCACAGCATAAACGCCGGGCAGATTGGTGCGGGTGGTTTCGTCTGCGATGATATACCCGGCGGCATCCCTCTCCAGCTGACCGGCCACCAGTTCGGTGGCGGGCTGGCGCCCTACGCTGATGAACACCGCGTCACAGGGCAGGTCGGCCTCTGCGCCGGTGCGCAGGTCCCGCAGCCGTATGCCGGTGAGTTTGTCGTCGTGCAGCAGTGCGGTGACCGCACTGTTCCAGCGAAATTCCAGGTTTTCGGCCTGCTGCAGCGGTTCGTGGTAGATTCTGGTGGCCCGCAGGGTATCCCGTCGGTGCACCAGAATGACTTTTTTGGCAATGCGGGTGAGGAGTAAAGCGTCCTCGGCGGCGGAGTTGCCGCCCCCTACCACCACTACCGTTTTGCCTTTGTAACGCATTCCGTCACAGGCGGCGCAGTAGGCCACGCCACGGCCCGTCAGGGCGGCTTCATCAGCCAGCCCCAGGGGGCGGGGATCGGCACCGGTGGCGACTACTACTGTTTTGGAGGTGAAATCGCCGGCGGTGGTGTGCAGTACCTTGGGGCTGGCGGTAAGGTCCATGGACTCCACCTCGGCGTATTCGCTGCGGGCACCGAACTGTTCGGCCTGTTGCTGCATGGCTTCCGCCAGGGTAAAGCCGTCGATGCCTTCCGGGAATCCGGGGTAGTTGTCGATGGTCTCGGTCAGGGCCATCTGCCCGCCGGCAGACAGCTTTTCCAGCACCAGCACGTCCAGCCCCGCCCGTGCCGCATACAGCGCCGCCGTATAGCCGCCGGGGCCGCCGCCCACCACGATCATGTCATACAGATGGGTCTGTGCCATAGTGTCGCCTCCTTACAGTCCTTCCTGCAGGAACTGGTCGATGGCCGCTTTGGACTTGGGGGCCACCACCCGGCTGACAGCCTTGCCGTCCTTGTACAAAATCAGGGTGGGGATCACCTCCACGCCCTGGGCTTCGGTCAGCTGGGGTTCCTCGTCGATGTTTACCTTGGCGACCACCAGCCGGTCACCGTATTCTTCGGCGATCTTGTCGTAGGCGGGGCCGATCCGGCGGCAGTAGCCGCACCAGGGGGCCCAGTAGTCCACCAGAATGGTTTTGCCTTCCTGCATCCACTGCTGGAATTGGGTGTTGTTTATCTGCATTGCTGCCATAACGATCAGCTCCTTTGTGTTTTTGTTTGAGGTTAGTATACACAAATTTTCCCGTTTCTTCCGTGATAAGGTCACCCAGCGCACCGGCAGGGGCACCCCGCACAAAAAAGCGGCTGCATGGCAGGAATCTTTGGCTCCGAAAAGGCGGGACGCAGACAAAATCCCCCCTGACGCAGTTCTGTTTTCTGCATCAGGGGGGATGGCTGTACGGGAACGGGCGCATCACGCGGCGCGGCAGTGCCGCAGCACTTTGCGCCGGGTCATGCCCGGGGCAGGGGGAAAACTCTGCTCAGTCCAGGAAATCCTCGTTGAGGGCGACACCGAAGTCCCGGGCGATGGCGCGCAGGTCGTCGTCCTTGATGGTCTGGCGGATCAGCCCGCCGCCCATGGACAGTACCTTGACGTAGACCTCGGCGCTCTTCTCGATGGTGTGGGCCAGGCCGAAGGTGGTGTCATAATCCGGGCCGGAGGCAAACAGGCCATGCTGGGCCCAGACCGCCGCCTGGTAAGATTTCATCTTTTCGCTGGTGGCCATGGCGATGTCGGTGCCGCCGGGCACCATCCAGGGGCAGACGCCCACGCCCTCAGGGAAGACCACGGGGCACTCGGTGGCGCTCTGCCACAGGGCACGGCTGAAGGCCCGGTCGGTCAGGGGCAGGATGTAGGTCAGGGCAATGACGTTGGTGGCATGGCAGTGGTAGATGACCCGGTTGGCGCCGCCGGTGGCGGCCTTGCGCACGCTGTGGTTCATGAAGTGGCTGGGGAACTCAGAGGTGGGTTTGGCCCCCTCGGCCAGGCCCCAGACCATACGCCAGCTGTCACCGGCTTCGTTGATCTCCACAATGCCGATGGAGTGGATGGGATCGGGCTCCACGTTGCGGAAGTATTTGCCGGAACCGGTGGTGATGAAATACTCCCCGGCCAGGTTCTTGGCCTCAACGCCCATCTTTACCCATTCCCGGGGCGTTTCATCAAAATAAGGGCGGCAGGCGGCCACGTCCTCGGCGGTCATGCGGTAGGTCAGGTTGCCGCCGTTGCGCTCGTGCCAGCCCTGCAGCCAGCCGTCGTTGCACATGCGGATGAAGCCTTTTACGCAGGCGATATCATAGATTTCCATGTATATTTTCCTCTCTGTATATATTTTAAATATTTTACAATATGTACAAGTCGTTCAAGAAAGCCATTTCAGCGTGTTATGACGTCCACCGGCACATTGAAAATTTCGGCCACTTTCAGGATGGTATCAATGTGGCGGCCTGCGGCGGCGGCCATATGGTGGGTGGGTCCCGCCTCGCTCCAGCGGTTGACGAATTCCCGGGCACCGCAGGCAAAACGGGTGCGCATGTTGGTGTCGCCAAAGGTGAAGATGGGACCTTCCTCGTTGACGCCCTCGGCCACCACGAACTTGAAGTGGCCGTCCTTGTCCTGGGTGATGCCCAGATAGGTCACGGGGCCCAGGTGGGGGTAGAACTGGGTCAGGTAACCGCCGCCGGTCTTGCCGTGGAACACCGGCACGATCTTCATGGTGGGCTTTTTGGCCGAGATGGCCGCGTCGCCGGAACCGGAATGGCCGATGATGCAGATATCCTTGTCAAAGTCGATGGAATACATCTCGGACAGCTGGCCCTGGCCGGAGATGGTCTTGAGGATGGACATGGCCATGGAAACCTTGATGTCACCCTCCACGGCGCAGGCCACCCCCTGCTTGATGAGCATGGAGAAAGCGGGGATCAGCATGGAATCCAGCACGCCCGCCGCTCCTTTGGCGAAACCGTCGTAGTGGGAGGCGATGAAGGCGATCTTTTCGTCCTTGACCCACTGCTCAAAGGCCACCACATAGCGGGCCATCTCCCAGACCTTTTCCACGGTGCCGCCGCCCTCAATATCGAAGGTGTCGAGTATTTCCTCGGCCTTGGCGCGGATGACCGCCTCGTCGGTGACGTTGTCGGCAATGGCCCACATCTTCTCCCAGTCAAACTGCTTGGTGTAGAGCCACATGCGGTGGTAGAGATTGGTTTCGTCGATGTACAAATCCATCATGCCGGGGTAGGGGCGGCCGATCTGGGCCAGGTTGGTGTCCCGGAAACGGCGGCGCACCTGGGCAGCCTTGCACCAGTCGTTGATCTCGGCCTGAACCACCGGGTCGCCCCCTTCCACCACGCCGGTGATGACTGCATGACGCTTGCCGGCCCGTTCCAGGTCGGCCACCATCTCGCCCACGGCACCGCAGGCGTACAGCTCGCCCAGCCACTTGGCGGTGTCGGTATTTTCATAGTCGGGGGCGCGCAGTTTTTGCACGTTCACCAGCACCACCGGCACATCCAGGTCCCGCACGGCGGGCAGCATGTTGTAGCTGGTAGCGTAGGTCAGCAGCTGCAGAATCACCAGGTCCACGTCGGCGGCGCGGAACTTATCCCCGGCGGCCTGGCTCAGCTCCTTGGTGGTGACGATGCCGCCGTCCACCAGTTCCACCGTGTCGGGGATCATGGTTTTGAACTGCTCGTACTGGGCCTGGAACTCCGGCACCAGGCTGGGGAACTGGGGCAGGTAAGCGCCCAGGGCAATGGCGAACACGCCTACCCGGGCTTTGGTTTCCACTAACATGCTCATTGGGGAAGGACCTCCTTGATCTCAAAACTTTCGCGGATGCACTGTCTTGCGGCGGCCAAATCGGCAAATTCGCCGCCGTGGATCATCTGAATCACCAGGTTGCCGATGGCGGTCCCTTCCACGGGTCCCGCCCACACCGGCAGCCTGCAAATGGCTGCGGTCATGCGGTTCAGGTAGTTATCCTGGCAGCCGCCGCCCACAATGTGGATGGCGGTATAGGTCTTGCCGGTCAGTTGGGACAGCCCGACGATGGCGCCTTTGTAGCAAAGGGTCAGACTGCGGTAAACGCACTGCATCAGCTGGCCCACCGTCCGGGGCACCGGCTGGCCGGTGGTTTCGCAGGCGGCCTGCACGGCGGCGATCATGCTGGCGGGAGCCAGAAAGCGCTCGTCGTTGGCGTTTACCACCGACGGGAAATCGGCAGCGCTTTCGGCGGCTGCGATCAGGTCGGGGAAACTCCACTGTTTTTCCCCGGGCTGAACGTCCAGCGTCCAGGCGGCGCGCTCCTTGCCCGCCACATAGTCCACGCCGTTCAGTTCCCGGCGGATGGACTGGATCATCCACAGACCCATGATGTTCTTGAGGTAACGGTAGCGGTACCAGGCGCCGCCCTCGTTGGTAAAGTTCCGGCGGCGGCTTTCCTCGGTGGTGATGGGCGCTTCATTCTCCACCCCCAGCAGGCTCCAGGTGCCGCTGGAAAGATACACCGAGTGGTTGTCCTGCGCCGGTACAGCCAGAAACGCCGACCCGGTGTCGTGGGTGGCGGGCAGCACCACGGTGGTCTGGAACCCTACCTGGGCGGCGATGTCGTCGGTCAGTGGCCCCACCACCGTGCCCGGCATGGACAAGGGGCCGAACAGCCGCCGGGGCAGGCCCAGCAGGTCCAGCAGCTCCCGGTCCCAGGTCTTTTTGTCGGCGTGGACGAGGCCGGTGCTGGTGGCGTTGGTGTATTCCTGTTTCTGCACGCCGGTGAGGAGGTAGTGGAAGTAATCGGGGATCATCAGCAGGCGGTGGGCGGCTTCCAGCTGCTCAGGATGTTCTTTCTGCAGTGCCGCCAGCTGATAGATGGTATTGAAGTTCTGCTTCTGGATGCCGGTGCGGGCATAGCGGTCGGCGGGGCTGATTCTGGCTTCCACCAACTTGTCGGCGCCCTCGATGCGGCTGTCCCGGTAGGCCACCGCGTCGCCCACCGGCTGGCCGTTCTGGTCCAGCAGCACAAAATCCACGGCCCAGGTGTCAATGCCCACGGTGGCGGGCACCTTGCCCAGCGCTTTGCAGGCTTTCAGCCCGTCCAGGATGCCCTGCCACAAGTGGTCAATGTCCCAGCAGTCGTGGCCGTTTTTGCGCACCTGCCGGTTTTCGAAACGGTGGACTTCCTCCAGCACCATGCGTCCGTTTTCCAGATGGCCCAGGATGTGCCGCCCGCTGGAGGCGCCGATGTCGATGGCCAGATAATAGGGGCCCATAGAAACATGCTCCTTTCCTGTGATTTCCTGCTTTTATTGTAACCGCTCCGGCAGACGGGCGTAAGGACGGCGCTTGACCAAAACAGGGACCTTATTTGCAATTCTGCCGGAGCTGTGGTATGTTTTTACAGAAACAGGAGGGCGCGAAATGGATGAACGATTGCTGGCGCAACTGCGCCGTATCACCGAGGAGGAACAGGCCATCCTGGACGGGCAGGGCGTACAGCGGGAGCGGTACACCTCCGGCCG
The DNA here is from genome assembly GCA_019116485.1 of Candidatus Gemmiger excrementavium. Lineage (GTDB taxonomy): Bacteria > Bacillota > Clostridia > Oscillospirales > Ruminococcaceae > Gemmiger > Gemmiger excrementavium. The sequence goes on along the minus strand of DXBO01000030.1, from coordinate 9,298 downwards.
GGATTTTGTGGTGGACAGCGAAAAGCTGCTGGAAAAGGGCAAACTGATCGAGATACGCCCCCACACCCGCTTTGTGCATTTCCCGCGTCATCGCCACAACTATGTGGAACTGCTGTACATGTGCAGCGGCACCACCACCCATATCCTAAACGGTACGCAGAAGCTGGTGCTGCGGCAGGGGGACCTGCTGTTTCTCAACCAGGCGGTCTACCACGAGATCCTGCCCGCCGCCGAGGGCGATGTAGGGGTGAATTTCATCCTTCTGCCCCAGTTCTTCGACCGCAGCTTCCGCATGCTGGAACAGGAAAACGTGCTGCGGGACTTCCTCATCTCCACCCTGGCGGGGGAGTCCGCCTTTGCAGGCTGGCTGCACATTGCGGCGGGGGATATCCTGCCGGTGGAAAATCTTTTGGAAAATATGATCTGGACCCTGCTGGAAAAAAAGCCCGGGGTCAACCTTTTGAACCAGACCACCATGGGGCTGCTGCTGCAGAACCTGACCCTGTTTGCCGAGAACATCAACCGCACCCTGCCGGACAGCCGGGAGGAAAACGCCGTCTTTACCACGCTGCAATATATCGAGACCCGCTACCGGGACGGCACCCTGGAGGAAATCGCCGCCCGGCTGCATATGCCCCCCTACGCCCTCAGCCGTCTGCTTACCCGCCATACGGGAGCCAACTTCAAGCAGCTGCTGCAGCAGCGCAAACTGCAGCAGGCGGTGTATCTGCTCTCACACACCGGCATGTCCGCCGATGCCGTGCTGGAGGCTATCGGCTACGAGAACAGCAGCTATTTCTACCGCAAATTCAAGGAAAAATACGGCTGCACCCCGGCGGCTTACCGGGCGGGGCGCCGCCTGTGACCGGGCTGACCCGTTTTGCCGCCGCGGGCCTTTTTTGTGAAAAGGGGATAGAAAGAAGCCGCCCGTTGTGCTACTATGGGGAAAGAAATCCCGGGGCCCGGATGCCGTGCCCTGCCGCCGAAATGATACAGAATCCTTACGCAAGGAGGTTTTCCCCCCATGAAAGACTGCTATCTTCCCCAGACCCACCCCCAGGCCGATGCCCGCAACTGCATCTGCGGCAAAAACTACCGCATCACCCTGTTGACCGACAAGCTGGTCCGCCTGGAATACAGCCCGGACGGTGTGATGGAGGATCGCCCCACCCAGACCGTCTGGCATCGTGATTTTCCGCCGGTGGACTACACTGTGAAACGGGAAGCAGAGGGGATCGTGGTGCGCACGGCCCGGCTGCAGATTCTCTATGATGAGCAGCCCTTCTCACCCCAGGGGTTGTCCATCACGCTGCACGGCTACGACGCCGCCCATGAGGGCGGCTGGCATTACGGGGACGCGCCCCGGGACCTGAAAGGCACCGCCCGCACCCTGGACGGTGTGGACGGCGACCAGGTGGAGCTGGAACCGGGCCTTGTCTCCCGCGGGGGCTTTTCACTGCTGGACGACAGCCGCAGCCTGGTCATCGGGCCGCAGGGCTGGCTGACCCCCCGCAAGCCCGGCGTACAGGACCTGTACTTCTTCGGCTACGGGCCGGACTACCAGGAGGCGGTGCGGGACTTCTACCGCCTGTGCGGCCCCGCGCCCATGCTGCCCCGCTATGCCCTGGGCAACTGGTGGAGCCGCTACTACCCCTACGACGCGGCGGGCTACCTGGCCCTGATGGACCGGTTTGAGCAGGAGGAGCTGCCCTTTACGGTGGCCGTACTGGACATGGACTGGCATAAAGTACAGATCGACCCGAAGTATGGCAGCGGCTGGACCGGTTTTTCCTGGAACCGGGACCTTTTCCCCGACCCGGAAGGATTCCTGCAGACGCTGCATGAAAAAGGTCTGCGGGTCACGCTGAACCTGCACCCGGCAGACGGCATCCGCGCCTATGAGGATGCCTACCCCGCCATCGCCGCCCATCGCGGGGTGGACGCCAGGAAAGGGGAACCCGTTCTGTTTGACGCCTGCGACCCGGAATTCCTGGAATGCTACTATGACGATGTGCTGCACCCCCTGGAAGCCCAGGGTGTGGATTTCTGGTGGATCGACTGGCAGCAGGGCACCCGGACCAAAATGCCGGGCCTGGACCCGCTGTGGGTACTCAACCACTACGGCTACCTGGACACAGGCCGCAACGGCAAACGGGCGCTGAATCTGTCCCGCTATGCCGGGCCGGGCAGCCACCGGTATCCGCTGGGCTTCTCGGGCGATACCATCGTCACCTGGGACTCCCTGGCGTTCCAGCCCTATTTTACCGCCACGGCCTCCAATATCGGCTACTGCTGGTGGAGCCACGACATCGGCGGCCATATGCGGGGCTGCAAGGACGACGAGCTGATGGCCCGCTGGACCCAGTTCGGTGCGTTTTCCCCCATTCTGCGGCTGCATAGTTCCTGCAGCGAGTTCTGCGGCAAGGAACCCTGGCGCTATAAGCCGGAAGCCGCCCGCGCCATGAAACTGGCCCTGCAGTTCCGCCACCGGATGCTGCCCTACCTGTACACCATGAACCACCGCTGCTGGCATGACAAAATTCCCCTGATTCTGCCGCTGTATTACGGCGGCCCCGCCCAGGGGGAGCGGTACGAGTACCCCAACGAATACTACTTTGGCAGCGAACTGCTGGCCGCGCCGGTCACCACGCCCCGCATCCCGGGGCTGAACGTGGCCCGCACCGACGTCTACCTGCCGGAGGGGCTTTGGTACGATATCTTTGCCCGGCGCGCCTACCGGGGTGGCCGCGCCATCGCCGCCTACCGGGACCTGGACCATATTCCGGTGTTTGCCCGGGCCGGTGCCATTCTGCCGCTGACCGACGAGATCAGCCCCGCCGCCGCAGTAAGCAACCCCACCCAGCTGCATCTGTGTGTTTACCTGGGGGCCGAGGGCTGCTTTACGCTGTATGAGGACGACAACGAGACCTGCCGCTACCAGACCGAGGGCGGCGCCCTTACCCCCATGACGCTGACCGGCGGGCCGCAGACGGTGTTTTCCATCGGCGCTGCCCAGGGAGAAACCCAATGGCTGCCGGAAAAGCGCCGCTATGTCCTTGAATTTGTGGGCTGCCGCGACTGCACGGCACAACTGACCGTGCAGGCCGGTGGCCGGGACATTCCCGCTGAAATTGCCTACGACGGGGCGGCCCGTACCCTGCGGGTGACGCTGGACGGCCAACCCACCGATACCGGGATCACGGTAAGCCTGGGGGCAGACGCCGCCGCCCCCGGCAACGATATCCGGGGAGAAGTGTTCCGTTTCCTGGACCAGGCAGAGATCGAGTTTGCCGCCAAGGACCGCATCTACCACGCCGTCTGTGCCCAGCCGGACCCGGCCCAGGCCCTCAGCGCCCTGTTCGCCATGAAGCTGTCCGGGGACCTCTACGGCGCCCTGGCCGAACTGTTGACCGCCTACTGAGAAAGCCGTACATCTATACAAAAAACAGAGCGCCGGGCCGCATGCCTTTTTATGCAGCCCGGCGCCGGTTATTTTTGTCGGGATTTCTACCAGTTTTGTCTTGCTGTCGTGACAGGGTTTCCATTTTATGGTATGGTCTTCCTGTATATCGGTGGTAAAGCGGCAGGCCCCGCCGCCCGTTGAGCATCACCCCGGTGCTGAAGCCCTCTAATCAGGTAGAGGTGGGGGACGCCATGCCGTCGCTGGACTCCCTGGCCATCACCGGCCTGGTAAACGGGGATTCCCTGACCCCGGATGCTCCCGCCGTGGAGGGCCTGCCGGAAAATACCGGCACCGCCGGCCACTGGGATGTCAGCCTGGATGAAGCCACCCAGAACAAGATTCTGGCGCTGGAAGACGCCAAAAACTATACCGTCACCTTCCACACCCTGCCGTTCCTGGTATTGGAGGAGGATTCGGTGCTGGAAGAAACCGAAATTGATGGCACCGACTACCGGGTGGTCCAGGACGAGGTCCAGGGCGTGCCCGATACCAGCTTTGACTCTGAAGAAGAGGTAAAAACCGAACTGCTGCGGGTGCTGAACACCCGCCTGGACGGCGCCACCGAAGAAAATACCCTGATGCAGGACATCACCCTGTATGTGAGCGCCGATAACGGTACGACCTGGACCGAGGCCACCGGGGAAAACTTCCCGCAGGGCGGCATCACGGTGACGGTGCCGTACCCCGCAGGGCTGGAGAATCCCGAAACCTACACCTTTACAGTGGTCCATATGTGCCACGACGGCAGGACCGAACAGCCCGCGGTCATCAAGCTGGAAAAGGGCATTCAGTTTACGCTGACGAGCTTCTCGCCCGTGGCCGTCAGCTGGGCGCCCGCCAAACCCCAGCCTGTGGTGAGCGAGTCTGCCGGCAGTTCCGCTGCGGCATCCGCCACGCCTGTCCCCACCGCCGCCCCGGCGGACGGCATCGTCTACTACACCTGCCCGGCCTGCGGCCACCATGACTGGACCGCCACCGACGCAGGCTACCGCTGCGATGCCTGCGGCTATCTGGAATCGGTCAAGCAGCTGTCCGGTTACGGTAACGTCCGGGGCATCTATGAACCCCGTTCCTCCGGCGCCCAGAACAGTGGGCAGAACCAGGTGAGCGGCATTCCCACTACCGGCGATGAGAGCCATCCCATGGTATGGGTGGTGCTGCTGGCAGCAGCAGCCCTGGGCCTGGGCAGCCTGATCTCTTACAAGCACAAAAACAAGTGATCTTGCAGGCGGGCCGCCCCGCCGTACCCCTGCACAAACAAAACCGGCTGCAGAGCCATAAGCTCTGCAGCCGGTTTTGTTTTGCTCGGCGGCTTCTCCCGGCAAAAGTACCGGGTCCGGAACTCCCTTTGCCTCCCGGGCAGGGAAATTTGGGGGAAAAGTACGTGCCCCCTTCCGGCAAGTTCCGTAAAAATGGCGGCCCCCTTTTGTCACCGGGCCAAAAAGGCTCGCAGCCGTTCTTTTTGGGCGGCAAAATCCCGCAGGCCCAGGTCATACAGCTGGCGCTCCACCCGCTCGTTCATGGAATAGGTGTTTGCCCGCATGGGCTGGGTGGGGGCAAAGACGAAGGCCTTGCCCTGGCGTTCCAGGGCGAACACGTCCTGGAAATTGCGGTTGTACACAAGATGGCGCTGGGCAATGGCGTGCACAATGGCGGGGTACTGGCGGCAGACCCGGCGGTACAGCGGGCGCAGGGGCTGGGGTTTCTTCACATAGTCCCGGTTTTTGGACAGAATGACCACCAGCCTGTCGCAGCCCTGGGCCAGGGCCCGCCGTACCGGGATGGCGTCGGAAAGACCGCCGTCAAAGTACAGGCTGCCGTTGAGTGCCACCGGGCGGCACACCCCGGGGATGGCGCTGGAGGCCACGATCATCCGGTAGTCGTCCTGGTGCAGCATTTCTTTGCCCAGGTATTCCGCCTGGCCGGTGGCGGCGTTGGTCACCACCGCTTCAAACCGGGCGGGGTTGGCTGCGATGGCGGGGTAGTCCAGCGGGTCCGCGCCATGGGAACCGCTCAGCTCCCCATAAATGTACTGCATGCCGAAAAGCTCCCCGGTGGTCAGCAGGCTGCGCAGACCGAAATACCGGGGGGACCGGGTGTGTTCGGTATAAAAGCGCAGATTACGGCCCCGCTGCCCCGCCAGAAAGGACGCCAGGTTCCCCGACCCGGCGGATGCCCCGATACAGTAAGGAAAGGTGATGCCCTCTGCCAACAGGGCGTCCAGTACACCGGCGTTGTAGGCGCACTTCATGCCGCCGCCTTCCACCACCAGCCCGATCTTGTTGTTCATTCTTGTTCTCTGCCTTTCGTTCCTGCTTTCGGCCCGGCGGGCCTTTTTTCATTATACAGCGGTTTGTCCGTTTTTTCCAGGCCGGAGGGGGGGGCGGGGCCTGCGGAACCGCCGCAAAAAAGCAAACCGGTTGTCTGACACACCGATTTTAGGCCCCGGGACCGGTATACTGAGAGCATGGGGTCCGTCGGCTTGGCGGTTGTGCCCCGACAGGACCCTCGGGAAAGGATGTACCAGACCATGAAAAACCATACCATAAACCATTGCGCGCCCAGGGGCGGCAGCCCTCCTCGTTCCCTGCACAGAGTGGCCGCCTGCCTGCTGGCGGCGGTTCTGGCGGCGGCATCGGTGCCGGCTGTACAAGCGGCGTCGGAAAGTCCCGCGCCGGCGGCGCAGACTCTCCTGTATGACGCCACGCCGGAGACAGCCGACGGCCCGCTTCCCACCGCCAGCCCCCTGCCTTTGCCGGAACCATCTGCCGGGACAGCTACACCGGAAACTGCCACCCCGTTGCCGGGGAATACTTTTTTGGCGGCGGCAGCCGACACCGGGACGGGGGTGCCGTTGGACAGCGCCCATTTCCCGGATGGGGCGTTTCTGAACAGCATCCGTATGCTGGATACCGACGGCGACGGTGTACTTTCCCCGGCGGAATGCGACGGGGTGACCAGTTTGAACGTCCGCAACCAGGGCATCACCTCGTTGGAGGGCATCGGCTGTTTTTCCCATCTTACCTACCTGAACTGTATTGGAAACGCCCTCACATCGCTGCCGCTGGAACAGCTTCCGGCGCTGACCAGCCTGCTGTGCAACGAAAACCAGCTGACCTCCCTGGACCTTGCCCGGGTGCCGGCGCTGAAGCTGCTGCACTGTCATGATAACCGGCTGGCATCGCTGGATGTGTCGCCCCTTGCGCAGCTGCAGGAACTGGCCTGCGGCGACAACCTGTTTGTCACCCTGGATGTTTCCCGGAACAAAGCGCTGACCTATCTGCTGTATCTGGGCGGCCCCCTGCAGACCCTTACGCTGTCCGGCAACGATGCGCTGCTGCACCTGTGGTGTTCCTATTCGCTGGTGTCCCGGCTGGACCTGGCCCAGGCGCCCAACCTGGAACTGCTGGGGATTGACCGCAGCGATCTTACCTATCTGGACCTTAGCGGCAATGAAAAACTTACCAGCGTGATGGCCAGCGACAACCTGCTGCTGGCGGTGCACACGGGCGCGGGAACCCCCGCCATGACCCTGACCGGGCAGCGCCCGGTAGCGGTGCAGCTGGCCGCAGGGCAAACCACCTACGACCTGACCAACCTGGGGGTGCCCCTCTCACTGGACTGCATCTCCGATGTGACGGGGGCCCGGCTCACGGGCAGCGTACTCAGCGGCCTGCAGGATGGCAGTGTGGTGACCTACCGCTACACCGACGGCGCCGCCGATTTTACGGCCACCCTGCAGTTCCAGGTCAGCAACGGGTGGGTGGAACCCCTCAGCCTGGAGGACTGGACCTATGGGCAGCCGGCCAACACCCCCCATGCCCAGGCGGAGTATGGCCAACCCCAGTACAGCTACAGCGCCGCTGTGGACGGCACCTTTACCGACCAGGTGCCCGCACAGGCAGGCACCTGGTATGTGAAAGCCGTTGTGCCCCCTTCGGACGGCCATGCCAGGCTGGAGGCCGTGACGGAGTTTCACATCCTGAAAGCCCAGCCCGTTTGCACCACGCCCACCGGCCTAACGGCGGTATACGGCAGCACGCTGGCATCGGTAGACCCCGGGGCCGGGTTTGTCTGGCAGACGCCGGACCAGAAAGTGGGCAGTGTGGGAACGCGGACCTTTATGGCCGACTACTACCCCGATGACCCGGTCAATTATGCCAGTGTGGAAGGACTGCCCATCCCGCTGCAGGTCACGCCCAAACCGGCTGCGCTGCTGTGGGTGTCGCCGGTGACCGGCGCGCAGGATGCCGACGCGCTGACCGTGCGGGACGGTGCCGAGACCCTGCGGGAAGGGGTGGATTACCTTGTGAGCCGTCGGCAGGAAAAAGGTTGGGTGATCCTTACCCTTGCCTTCCAGGGAAACTATACGGGGACGGTGCTGCGTGGGTATCCCCTCCAGGGGGAACAGCCGGAGGCCACGGCGGCGCCCATGGCGACGGAAACGCCGCCCCTTGAACCGGTGGCAGGCCCTGCCTGCGCAGCGGCGGCTGCCGGAACCCAACCCGGGGAAGTGGGCGCGTGGACGGCTTCACCGGCAGAGGTAAAGGGCGGCGGACAGGCCGTCCCCCGGCCTGCGGCGTCTCCCCGCCCCACCGTGACCCCCGTACCGTCCGCACCGGGTACAGCGACCCCGGAACAAACCCTGCCCGGCGGCAGCGGGGAAGAAACCACCCCGCCGGCCCGGGAGCTGGTCGGCTGGCCGTGGCTGCTGCTGTTGCTGCTGTTGGTGCTGGCAATACTCTACCTGCTGCGTGACCGCAGTGAAGCCCCTCCACCCGACGAGGAGCAGGACCCCCACTGACCCCCGCCCCATGAAAACGCGAAGCCGTCAGGCTTCGCGTTTTGTGGTGGGCGGTAGCCTTCTGCCCGGCGGGACAGCCATCCCATTCCCTGTGTGCCTGTCCCGCCCCTGGCTGTGCCCTTGAAACAACGGGCGCAGCGGATTATAATGAGGACACAGGGAAGTGTATACTTTCAGGAAAGCGGTGCTTTACTCCATGGAAAAAGAACTGGATATGAAATTGCTGAAAAGCGGAATGCTGTTCCGCAACATGACCGACGAAGAAATTCTGCAGACCATCGCCGCCATGGCCCCCCACCGTGTGCGCTATGCCCGCCGGACGGTGGTGGCCCGGGACGGAGATCTTTTCCCCGAGATCGGGATCATCCTTTCAGGCAGCCTGCACCTGGCCCACATCGACAGCAACGGCAACAACAACCTGCTGTATGTGCTGCAGGCGGGGGACACGGTGGGCGAGGTGAACGCCGTGGGCCGTTACCGGCTGCACCTGTCCATCACCACCGAGGAACCTACCGAGATACTTTACCTGAGCGTGGAGCAGCTGCTGCGCAAGAATGTACTCACCGCCCCTACCCAGATCCGCTTTTTGCAGAACCTGACCCTGGCGGTGGCCCAGAAAGGCCAGTACCTTACCCGCAAGCTGGAAGACAGCATCCGCCGTTCCACGCGGGAGCGGCTGCAGGACTATCTCTCGGCCCAGTACCACAAGGCGGGCAGCCGGACCTTTGTGATCCCGCTGAACCGGCAGGACCTGGCGGATTTTCTGTTTGTGGACCGCAGTGCCATGTCCAACGAGCTGTGCAAAATGCGGGACGAAGGGCTGCTGCGCTTTGACCGCAGCCGGTTTGAACTGCTGGTGGAGATGCCCATCACCGAGAATGAGCCCGACCCCAACGACGAATGAACCCCTGCACTGAATGAAAAACACCTTCCGTTGGAATTGAACCGCCCCAGATTGTGCAGACAGCACAAAAAAGCCCCTGGTGTAGGAACATTCAATTTTAACAGGCGTAGCGCAGCGTCAGCGGCGC
>DXBO01000029.1 GCA_019116485.1 Candidatus Gemmiger excrementavium | reverse complement strand
GTTTCCCGTCCGAGGCGTTCAAACGACTGGGCGAGATGAATATGATGGGCGTCTGCTATCCGAAAGAGGTTGGCGGCGGTGGGCATTCCTACCTGGCCTACATCGCTATGGTGGAAGAATTGGCAAAATATTGCGCTACCACGTCTATCATGTTTGCCGCCCATCACTCTTTGGGCGCTTATGCGCTCTCCGTCCTTAGTACGCCGGAACAGAAAGAAGAATTTCTTGTTCCGCTGATGAAAGGCGAAAAACTGGGCGCGTTTGGATGCACGGAGCCCGGTGCGGGTACTGATCTGGGTGGAGGCCAGCAGACAACTGCCGAGGATATGGGAGATTACTGGCTCCTCAACGGGTCTAAGATTTTCATTACGAACGGCTATTACGCGGACATCTATTTTGTCAGTGCGATAACGGATCGCAGCCAAGGAAGCCGCGGCATCTCTGCTTTCATCGTGGAGAAAGGAACGCCTGGTTTCACTTTTGGTAAGAAGGAAAAGAAGATGGGTATCCGCGGTTCCGCTACCTATGAATTGATTTTCCAGGACTGCAAGATTCCGAAAGAAAATCTGCTTGGCGAACGCGGCAAAGGCTTCAAAATTGCCCTCAGTACCCTGGATGGCGGACGTATCAGCGTTGGCGCACAGGCTGTCGGCATTGCGCAGGGGGCTATTGACTGCTGTAAAAAATATGTAACCGAGCACAGCGTCGGCGGCCAGTTAATTTCCAAATACCAGTTTACACAGTTCCAGCTTGCCGATATGCAAACCAAGGTGGATGCGGCCCGGTTGCTTGTTCAGCGCGCAGCGCAAGCGAAGCAAGATGGCGAACCCTACGCGCAGTATGCTGCTATGGGAAAACTGTTTGCCTCTGAAACGGCGGTAGATGTGACCCGGCGTTGTATTGATCTGGTTGGTATTGATGGCGTATCCGGAGATTATCCGTTTGAGCGGTTCATGCGTGATTCTAAGATCACCGAAATCTATGAGGGCACCAGCGAGGTGCAGCGCATGGTAATTACCGGCGCTATGGGCATCAAGTAAAACACCAATATATAGTGAATTTACAAAACATTCATTTATATGTAGCTGCCTTTCCTGATTCCCTGTGGTATGATGGCCTTGCTCTGGCAGAAATGCAAAATGAAAATGAACATTGATCCAAAGAAAAAACCGCTGCGGGTCGGAGCTTTTCTTGCAAAATGGGGCCAAAACTGGTATCCTAAAGGCAAAACGAAACTGTCATGGGGAAATAACGCTATGAAAAAATGGATCGCTTTGGCCGTCACCCTGGCGCTGGCCGTTATCATCTTCTGCCTGTCTGCACAGCCCGGGGCTCAGTCCGGCGCCTTGAGCGAACAGGTGGCCCAACAGATGCAGAGCAGCGGCACGGCGGATGTGCTGATTCCGGCCTGGTTCAGCGCCAACGCCTATGCCAACGTGCGCAAGTGGGCGCATGTCTATATCTATCTGCTGCTGGGGGCCAGCATGGCCGCCACGGTCCATAGTTGGAACATCGGGCGCACACTGCCCCGCCAGGGGGCGTGGGCGGTCGTGTTCTGCACCCTGTACGCCGTGACCGACGAGATCCATCAGTTCTTTGTGCCGGGCCGCGCCATGCTGGCCAGTGATGTGGGGGTGGATGCCCTGGGCTTTGTACCGGGGGCGGCCCTTCTGCTGCTGGCTGTGTTTTTGTGGCGGCGCCGGGCGCTGCACCGAAACGGCCGCAGCGGACCCGACCGGGCCGGGAACTGACCAAGAACTTCCACCCTTTGCCGCGCCGTATGCGGCGCCTGGTTCTGCCCCATACTAAGCCCAGGCAGGGGGGCGGTATGGATGAGTCTGCGTCGGATGGCGGCTTTGTGCTGCACGTTTGCGGTGCTGGCGGCGGTGGCGCTGTGCCGGGTCTACTGGATCGGCACCGACACCCTGTATGCGGCCAGCGCCGGGGGGCAGAGCGCCAGTGTGACGGAACTGCCTCAGCAGCGGGGAAATTTCTACGACAACACCGGGCGGCCGCTTACCGGGACGGTGCCGCGCTGGTATGCGCTGTGCATCCCGGGGGATGCCAGCTATGCCCGGCTTTTCCCCTATGTGCCCTTTGCGGCGCAGGCGGAACTGTATGAATACCGCAACAGCGTCACCCCGTTCCTTATCGAGGTGGAACAGGATCTGACCCCGCAGGGGATCTACACCTACCGGGGCGCCGAAAGAACACTGCCGGTCCCGATCGCCACCCACCTGCTGGGGTATCTCAACGGGGACGGGGTGGGGGTCTCCGGGCTGGAACTGGCCTATGAGGAGGTCCTGGCCCGGTCGGGGGACCGGCTGGCGGTCGCCTGCACCACCACGGCCCAGGGGTCCCTGATGACGGGAACCGAGCCGGCCCTGCAGACCGACGCCGCCGGCACCGCCCAGGGGGTGCAGCTGACCCTGAACGCCGATATACAGCGGGCCTGCGAGGCGATCGCGGACCTGTACCTGCCGCGGGGCTGTATCCTTGTGATGGATACCGCCACCGGCGAACTGCTGGCCAGCGTAAGCCGCCCGGACTTTGACCCGGACGATCTGCTCCGCAGCATGGAGGCCGACGATACCTCGCTGATCAACCGGCCGCTGGCCGCCTTCAGCGCCGGGTCCGTTTTCAAGGTGGTGCTGGCGGTGGCGGCCTATGAGGCGGGGCTGGACTGGTTTACCCACGACTGCGAGGGCTGGGTGAAGGTGGGGGACCAGGTGTTCCGCTGCGCCGAAGGCCGTGTTCATGGCAGGGTGAACCTGCGCAGTGCGCTGGAACAGAGCTGCAACTGCTATTTCATCGAGCTGGGGCAGCACCTGGGCGGGGCGCAGATCCTGGCGGCGGCCCGTCGGCTGGGCTTTGGCAGCCCGACGGCGCTGGCGCCCGGGATGAAGAGCGAGGAGGGCACCCTGCCGGACCTTGCCACCCTGGGCGGGGCGCAGAACGGCCAGCTGGCCATGCTGTCCTTCGGCCAGGGCGCATTGACGGTGACCCCGCTGCAGATTACCGCCATGATGAATGCGGTGGCGGACGGCGGGATCCTGCGCGCACCCCGGGTGGTACGCGGGATCGTGGACAGCGAAACCGGACAATGCGTCGAGCCGTTTGTGGCGGCGGAAGACAGCACCGCCTGTTCTCCGGACATCGCCCGGGTGCTGCGCAGTATGCTGATCGACGTGGTGGAGGAAGGCATCGGCCGGGAGGCAAAGCCGGCCAGCGGCGGCGCCGGCGGCAAAACGGGCACGGCCCAGACCGGCCAGTTCGATGCGGCCGGGGTCGAGCGGCTCAACTACTGGTTCAGCGGTTTCTGGCCGGCCGAGGACCCGGCCTATACGATCACCGTGCTGCAGGATGCGACGCTGGAGCCCGAAACCTCCAGCGCGGCGATCTTTGCCCGGGTGGCGGACGCCCTCTGCGCATTTGACGGAAATTTTACCCGGGAAACGACCATGGCAACGCCGGAAACCAGTTGACAAGACAAAAAAGCTGGCGTATACTATCAAAAGATACAAAAAGCGATGAAAGGGCCAATGCCCGCAGCATGGCTGAAGAGAGGGGACCGGATGGTGCAAGGTCCTTGCCTGCGCGGCGCAGCGCCACCCCCGAGCTCCCGGAAAAAGCGGGCGTAAAGCGGCGTTAACGCTGACAAAGCGGCAGAGGTCGGATCCCTCTGCAACTTGGGTGGTACCACGGAAGCCGACAGCTTTCGTCCCTTGTCTGGGGCGGAAGCTGTTTTCTTTTGCGGGCCGTATCGCTGTGCTTGTACCAAACGATGAAATGAGAGGATCAGGAAACATGCAATGGACCGGACTGAATGAACTGCGGGAGAGGTATCTCCACTTTTTCGAGACCAAAGACCATCTGCGCCTGGGCAGCTTCCCGCTGGTGCCGAAGGATGACCCCAGTCTGCTGCTGATCAACAGCGGCATGGCGCCGATGAAAAAGTGGTTCCTCGGGCAGGAGGAACCGCCCCGCCACCGTGTGACCACCTGCCAGAAGTGCATCCGCACGCCGGACATCGAGCGCGTCGGCATCACGGCCCGGCACGGGACCTTCTTTGAGATGCTGGGCAACTTCAGCTTCCAGGACTATTTCAAGGAAGAAGTTATTCCCTGG
>DXBO01000028.1 GCA_019116485.1 Candidatus Gemmiger excrementavium | reverse complement strand
TGCCCGTATTTTATATTTTTTGCGCCGTTTCGCACAATTTTAAAATCAAAAAATTGACAAGTGCAAAAGTTTCTTGCAACAAAAATATATAATTTGCAGGTTCTGTATCCCCTCTTCAGCAGGAAAGGCCCTTCATGGTCAGCGCAATGCGCTTTTTAGACGTGTCAACGCTAAGAATCTTCACCTTAACGATATCCCCCACCTTGAGGACTTCCCGGGGGTGCTTGATGAATCGGTCACTGATCTGGGAGATGTGCACCAGGCCGTCCTGGTGTACGCCCAGGTCCACAAAGGCGCCGAAGTCGATGACGTTGCGCACGGTGCCGGTGAGTTCCATACCCGGTTTCAGGTCCTCCAGGCTCATCACATCGCTGCGCAGCAGCGGCTTGGGCAGGCTGTCGCGCACATCCCGTCCGGGCTTGCACAGTTCCGAGACAATGTCGTGCAGGGTGGGCGCACCGATGCCCAAGGTATCGCAGAGGGACTTCTCCCCCTTGGCCTTCACTGCGGCGGGCAGATTCGCCAGTTTCTCGGTGCCGATCTGGGCGGTGGTGTAGCCGCAGGCTTCCAGCAGGGCTTTGGCGGCGGCATAGCTTTCGGGGTGGACGGCGGTGGCATCCAGGCGGTTCTTGGCCTCGGGCAGGCGCAGGAAGCCTGCGCACTGCTCATAGGCTTTGGGACCCAGGCCCTTGACCTTTTTCAGCTGGGCACGGGAGGTAAAGGCGCCTTCCTCCTCCCGCCAGGCCACAATGTTCTTGGCCGTGGCGGCGGTAACGCCCGCCACCCGGCGCAGCAGCGGGGCGCTGGCGGTGTTCAGGTCCACACCCACGCTATTTACGCAGTCCTCCACCACGCCGTCCAGCGTCTCATTCAGGCGTTTCTGGGGCATATCGTGCTGGTACTGGCCCACGCCCACCGCCTTGGGGTCGATCTTGACCAGTTCCGCCAGGGGGTCCTGCAGGCGGCGGGCAATGGACACCGCACTGCGCAGGTTGACGTCAAACTGGGGGAATTCCTCGGCAGCCAGTTTGCTGGCGGAATACACCGAAGCGCCCGCCTCGCTGACCACCATATACTGCAGGTGCAGGCCCTGTTCCTCGGCCAGTTCCCGGATGACGGCAGCGGCAAATTCCTCGGTCTCGTGGCCGGCAGTACCGTTGCCGATGGCCATCACTTCCACGCCGTTTTTACGCACCATATCCTTTATAATGCGCTTGGCCTGATCCACCCGTTTGAACTCCGGCACCGGGTAGACCACGTTGGTATCCAGCACTTTGCCGGTGGGGTCCACCACGGCCACCTTGCATCCCATACGGTAGCCGGGGTCCAGGCCCATGACCGTTTTGCCCCGGATAGGCGGCTGGAGCAGCAGCTGGCGCAGGTTATCGCCAAAGACCTTGATGGCGCCCTCGGCGGCTGCGGCGGACAGTTCCCCCCGCAGCTCATTTTCCAGGCTGGGATGGATCAGGCGGCTGTAGGCATCCAGGGCGGCGGCTTCCACCAGCAGGGCGCTGGCGCCGCCGGTCTTTTTGCGGGTAAACATCCAGGCCGCAATGGCCCCGGCCCTCTCACTGTCTACCTGGATGGAAACTTTCAGATAGCCTTCCCGCTCGCCGCGATCCAGGGCCAGCACCCGGTGCCCCGGGATTTTGGCAAGGGGCTCGGCATAGTCGTAATACTGGGCGTAAACACTGTCCTCCTCCTTGGCTTTGACGCTGGCGATACGCCCGAAAGCCCGGTAGTACCGGCGCAGTTCAGCACGGCAGGCCGCATCGTCGGACACTGCCTCGGCGATGATATCCTGGGCACCGGCCAGGGCTGCTTCGGCGTCGGGCACCTCTTCGTTGAGGTAGTCCGTTGCAGCCGCCTGGGGGTCAAAGGCCGCGTCCTGTTTCAGGATGGCATCGGCCAGCGGCTGCAAGCCCCGGGCTTTGGCGATGCTGGCCCGGGTCTTGCGCTTGGGCTTGTAGGGGCGGTAGATATCCTCCACCTCGGCCAGGGTCTTGGCTTTTTCCAGGGCTGCGGTCAGTTCCGGCGTCATGGCCCCCTGCTCGGTGATGGAGGAGGTCACTTCCTCCTTGCGCTTGTCCAGGCCCCGCAGGTATTCCAGCCGGTCCCCCAGGTCCCGCAGCACCTGGTCATCCATGGAGCCGGTGGCCTCCTTGCGGTAGCGGGCAATAAAGGGGATGGTATTGCCCTGGTCGATCAGTTCAATGGCCCCCTGCACATTCTTGACGTTCAGGTTCAGTTCAGCGGCCAGTTGTTCAGCATGATTCGGCATGTGATTTCCTCTTTCTATTATAGTACAGCAACAGCAGGTAGACGCCGTAAACGGCCAGCGCGGTCAGGCTGATACCAGCCGAAAGCGCCAGCCCCGGCGTGTGGTAGGCGAACTCAATGGTCGCCTGCCCGGCGGGCACCCGCACCGCCATCAGGCCGTGGTCCACCTTCTCGATAGCGGCGGGCGTACCGTTGACGGTGGCGGTAAAACCGTCGTCGTAGGGCACACTGAAAAATACCAGTTCCTCCCGGTCATAGTTCGTGACCGCGGTAAAGCCGGTATTGGTGGGGGTAAATGCCTGTACCGCCGCGGCGCGTCGGTCGGCACAGTCGGCGGCGTAGCTCTCTTCATCCCGCCGGGTCAGTTCCTCCTCGGGCAGCGGGTCCAATAAGCCGTCCAGCGCCGCGATCTGGGTGTCATCCAACAGCAACGCCCGCAGCAGAATCTGGGCGCGCTCGTCCTCCGGCACGGTGTCCAGCTGTTCCTGGGTGACGTAGTAATCGCAGGTAAAGCCCATGGGCACCCAATTTTCGTTGGCGTAAAGGTAGTAGGCATCGGTCTCGCCGTACAGCGACCACCCGGTCAAATCCTCGGCCAGCCAATCGGCGTCACTGTCCTTGGGCACCAGCGTGTACCGCACACTGAGCAGCCCCCGCAAGGCGTAGTTGGAGGCTTCCGGCTTGGAATTCACATCCCGCTTGACACCCACCTCGGGGTAGAATTCCATGATGCTGGGCGCCACCGTGGAGTTGAAGAACTGCAAGCAGCTCTTGTTGAACCACAGGCCCAGGTTGTTGTGGGCATCGTAGGCATCGATGCGATAGAATGCATCATCGGGCAAGGTTTCCTCTATCTCCTGCACAGAGTCCCACGTTTCGGCCACCAGATTTTCGTCGGTGGTCCACTGGGCGTATTTGCACAGGGAGAGATGCACCGACCCATACACAAAACTGAAAGCCAGCACAGCGGCCAGCAGCACCTGGGGCCAGTCCCGCCGGGTACGGAACCACCGCCACAGCACCCACAGCAAGACAACGCCCAGCATGCTGACGCCGAAGATACCCCAGAACCGGGGCTGCAGGTCCACCACGCCCAGCGTAAAATTACCTTCCTCGTCGGTGTTGGGCACCAGGGCAAAGGCTGCGGCACTGAGGGTCACCAGCGCCACCAGCCGCCAGGCCCGGGGGAACTGATGTTCGGCCAGATGAGGCCGGGAAAACACATACCCGGTGGCGCCGCACAGCACCAGCACCGGCATGTAATACCACCGTGCGTAATAGCTGGAGTTGAGGGCGTAGAACGCGCTGTTGAGTACCGGCACGAAAGCACAGAGGATGCACAGTTTTAGAATATAGGTAAACGGATGTTTCTGCCGCCCCCGGCAGAAAGCCAGCCCGCCGGTGATACCCACCAGCGGCAGATAGGCGGTCATGCTGGTGTGCTTGAGGATGCCCTCCTGGAACAGGTCCTTGAAATAGGGGGCGTCCGGCATGAGGAAAGCACTGTACAGAATGGCCCCGTACTGCTGGGAGTTGCCGTAGACCAGATACCCGTACCCGTTGTAGGGGTCAATGGTGCGGGGATTCTGGAGGAGAGACAGCCCCGCCGGGATCAGCAGCACACAGCCCATCAGGCAGCCCAGCGCTGTTTCCCCTGCCAGGGCGGCAAAGCTGCGGGGGCCCACCTTATAGGCGCGGGCCGCCAACATACAAAAGAAATACAGCAGCAGAAACACCGCCTGCCCGGCAAAGAAAAAGTAGTTGTTCACCAGGTTCAGCGCCACCCAGAAGGGGAACGGCCCCCGCTTACCGTCCAGCACGGCGTCGTCCAGCGAGGCCAGCATATAGGGGAACAGCGCCACCACGTCGAGAAAATGGTTGAAGAAGATGTTGTATACCGTAAAGCCCGAAAAAGCGTACAGGCAACCGGCCAGCACAGCACCGTCTTCATCCCGTACCCAACGGCGGGCCCACAGATATCCGCCGCCGCCCGCCAAAGCCATTTTGAGGCAAAGCAGCGGCACCAGCATCCAGGGCATGAATCGGGACGGCACGAACAGGCTCAGCCAGAAAAAGGGGCTGCCCAACAAATAGAAGGAATAGGAATTGACGAAGCCGCTGCCCAAATCAGTGGCCCAACTGAAAGTGCCGCCCTGCTTGACAAAAGCGTTGGCGTACTGGTAAAAGTTGATCTGCTGGTCGTTGAAGTCCCCGGCATAGTGGAAATACCCGCCGCCCCACACCGCATCGGCAATGCAATGGGGTAAAAACAGGGCGGCGGCCAGCAGAAAGCAGAGGCCGAACACCCGCCCATATTGTGATTTTTGCCTGGTAGCTGGTAACTGCATAGTCAAAACCCCGGATAAATCCCGTTTAACGTACTGCCTTTCCGTCCGATGTGTGGTATACTGAGATATACCATACAAGGAGGAAGGACAAAGAAAAGATGAAAACCTATCCCTTGAGCGCCCTGCTGGGACGCATGAAATATATTACCCGCTGGAGCCTGATGCGCAATGGCCGCCCCGAAACTTTGAGCGAACACACCGCCGACACGGCGCTGCTGGCCCACATGCTCTGCCTGATTGCCCAGAACTGCACCGGCACCGGCGCGGGGCTGCGCCCCGAAGTGGTGGCCACGGCGGCGCTGTACCACGACGCGCCGGAAATTCTCACCGGGGACATGCCCACGCCGGTAAAGTACAAGAACGACGCCCTGCGCTCCGCCTACAAGGCCGTGGAGCGGGAGAGCGCCCGGGTGATGGCCAGCCTGCTGCCCGCTGAACTGCGCCCCCAGACCGAAGCCTATCTGACAGGGGCGGTGCTCAACGATGCCGAGCGCAAGGTGCTGAAAGCGGCGGACCGGCTTTCGGCCATCATCAAGTGCATTGAGGAGAGCCAGGGCGGCAACCGGGAATTTGAAGCCGCCAAAGAACAGCAGCTGGCGGCTCTGCATGCCCTGGACTGTCCCGAAGCGGAGTATTTCATCCAGCACATGCTGCCCTGCTACGCCCAGAATCTGGACGAACTGACCCGGGGCCGGTTTTGATCCTGCAGACGGTAGACCGCGTCGATCCGTTCATCTGCATCGGCAACGTCAGAAGGAAAGGCACAATCTTGCTCACTCCTGCAGACGGTAGACAGCATCAATCAGTTTGTCCACATCGGTGAAATGTTCCAGCATGGAGCAGTACCGCCGCAGAGAAGCCGCCCCCCGCAGGCCTTTCATATAATGCATGGCCTGACTGCGGGCCTGGGGCATGGCCAGCCACTCCCCTTTTTCCTCGCACATTTCGTAAATCTGGCGGCGCAGGGCGTCCATCCGCTGGTTGAGGGTGGGTTCGGCGGGCGGTTCTTCGCCCAGCAGCGCCGCCCGTACCCGGTCAAACAGCCAGGGGTCGCCCAGCGCCCCCCGGCCGATCATCACGCCGTCGCAGCCGGTTTGGGCCAGCAGGTCCAGGGCCCCTTCGGCGGTGGTCACATCGCCGTTGGCCAGCACTGGAATGGTTACCGCCTGTTTGATGGCGGCAATGGCGTCAGCATCGATGGGTGGGATGTACATTTGCTCCCGGGTGCGGCCGTGCACCGCCAGCAGGTCGGCGCCGTTGGCCTCACACTGTTTGGCTACCTCCACGCCGGTAAGATGGTCGGCGTCCCAGCCGATGCGCATTTTCACCGTCAGAGGGGTATCGTCCCCCAGGGCCTTGCGGGCGGCGGCCACCATGGCCCCGCATAGGGGCGGGTCCAGCAAAAGATGACTGCCCGCCCCGCTGGACGTGATCTTGGGGGCCGGGCAGCCCATGTTGATATCCAGAATGTCAAAACGGATGCCTTTTTCCCGCACCAGCAGGATGGCCTTGGCCAGCGTTTCCGGCTCGGCCCCGAACAGCTGGATGGCATAGATGCCATGGGGGTCGGGGTCCTTTAACAGCGCAAAGGATTTGCG
The DNA here is from genome assembly GCA_019116485.1 of Candidatus Gemmiger excrementavium. Classification (GTDB taxonomy): domain Bacteria; phylum Bacillota; class Clostridia; order Oscillospirales; family Ruminococcaceae; genus Gemmiger; species Gemmiger excrementavium. Next base: position 27,795 of record DXBO01000028.1, on the reverse strand, counting down.
GTCCCCGAAATTCAGCGCCTTGGCACTGGCCATCTCGCTGACGGTCCAGGCCGCCCCGTGGTCCGCCATCATGCGGCGGCAGGCGGCATCGGTCAACCCGGCCATGGGCGCGAACACCGCCCCCACCGGGATTTGCAGGTTTTTCAGTTGCATGGGATACCTCGTTTTTGGATTTCGCATTCCATTCTACCACATTTGCGCCGTTTGTGGTATACTTATTCTATATGCAAATTGCGCCAAAGGAGCTTTTCTATGAAATTGATGGTACTGGACGGCAACAGTCTGGTCAACCGGGCCTTTTTCGGCATCAAGCTGCTGACGACGAAGGACGGACGCTACACCAACGCGATCTACGGGTTCCAGAACATCCTGCTGAACCTGCTCACCGCCCATCAGCCCGACGCGGTGGCCATCGCCTGGGACGAGCGGGCCCCCACCTTCCGCCACCAGGCCTACGACGGCTACAAGGCCACCCGCCACGGCATGCCGGAGGAACTGGCCCAGCAGATGCCGGTGCTGAAAGAATTGCTGACCCACCTGGGGTTTGTGCAGGTGAGCAAAGCCGGTTGGGAAGCCGACGACATCCTGGGCACCCTGGCCGCCGCCTGCGAAGCAAAGGGCGGTACCACCCTGCTGGCCACCGGCGACCGGGACAGCCTGCAGCTGGTGGATGACGCCACTACCGTTTTGCTGGCCACCAACAAGGAGACCATCCCTATGGACCCCGCCGCCATCCGGGAAAAGTACGGCGTGGCCCCGGCGCAGCTCATCGACGTGAAGAGCCTGATGGGAGATTCGTCGGACAATATTCCCGGCGTGCCGGGCATCGGTGAGAAAACCGCCCTGGCCCTGGTGCAGAAGTTCGGCAGCCTGCAAGCCATCTATGACCACATAGACGACCCCGCCATCAAACCCGGCCAGCGCACCAAGCTGGGCGCCAACCGGGACAAGGCGGAGCTTTCCTATATGCTGGGCACCATCCGCAAGGACTCCCCCATTGAAACCGACCCTGCCGCCTACACCCGCCAGCCCGGCGATGCGGCAGCCGCCGCCCATCTGCTGGCCAGCCTGGAGATGCACAAACTCATCGACCGCTGGCAGCTGGAAAGCGGCAGCGCCCCCGCCGCAGCCGAAGCGGCCCCGCTGGAAACGGTGGAGCCTTCTCCCCTGCCGCTGGTGGTAGACGGACGGCTGTACCTGGCCCAGAACGGCAACGATAACTGGTATGCCGTGCAGGACGGGCAGGTCTTTCTGCCCGACACTGACCGACTGGCCGCTCTGCTGGACGGCGACGCGGAACTGTGGGTCTTTGACGCGAAGCCCCTGTACCATCTGGCGCTGGACCACGGAGGTATCGGCAAGGCCATCCGCTTTGACGGCAAACTGGCAGCCTATCTTCTGAACCCTTCGGCCAGCGGTTACGCCGTAAAGAACCTGGCCGCAGAATACGATGTGCCCGCCGCCTTTGCCTGCGAGGCCGCCCCCGACGCCGGGGTGCTCACGGCGCTACTGGACAAGCTGGCCGCCGCCCTGGACGAAAGCGAGCAGCGCAAACTGCACGACGAAATGGAACTGCCCCTGGCCCGGGTGCTGGCGGATATGGAACGCATCGGGTTCGGGGTGGATGCCGAGGGCATCCGTGCCTTCGGCGACAGCCTGCGCAGCGAACTGGACGGCATTTTGCAGAGCATCTATGCGGAAGTGGGCTACGAGTTCAACGTGAACAGCCCCAAACAGCTGGGCGAAGCGTTGTTTGACAAGCTGGGACTGCCGCCCCGGAAGAAAACCTCCCGGGGGTATTCCACCGACGCCGAAACGCTGGAAAGTCTGCGACCCTACAGCCCGGTGATCGACCAGATTTTGAAATACCGCACCTACGCCAAGCTGCTTTCCACCTATGTGGACGGGTTGCTGACCGCCCAGGCCGCCGATGGCCGGGTACATTCCACCTTTATCCAGACCGAAGCCCGCACCGGGCGCATCTCCTCCACCGAGCCCAACTTGCAGAACATCCCCATCCGTACCGAATTGGGCAGCCGTCTGCGGGGGTTCTTTGTGGCCGGGGAGGGCAAGGAACTGGTGGACGCCGACTATTCCCAGATCGAACTGCGGATTCTGGCCCACATCACCGGCGACGAAGCCATGCAGCAGGCATTTTTGCATGGCGCGGACATTCACCGCTCCACCGCCGCCAAAATCTACCATATCCCGGAAAGCGAAGTCACGCCCCAGCTGCGTTCCGCCAGCAAGGCCATCAACTTCGGCATCATGTACGGCAAGGGCGCTTATTCTTTGAGCAAGGACCTGGACGTATCGGTGAAAGAAGCGGACAACTTCCTGAAAACTTATCTGGCCACCTTTCCCAAGGTAGATGGCTATATGCAGGACTGCATCGCCCACGCCAAGGAGAAAGGCTATGTGGAAACGCTGTTCGGACGCCGCCGGGCGTTGCCGGAACTGGCCAGTTCCAATTTCCAGGTGCGGGCCAGCGGCGAGCGCATGGCCCGGAACACCCCCATCCAGGGCACTGCCGCGGACATCATCAAGCTGGCCATGGTCCATGTGTGGCAGCGGCTGCGGGAGGAAAAACTGGAAGCCCGGCTGCTGTTGCAGGTGCACGACGAACTGATTGTGGAAGCGCCCGAAGCCGAGGTGGAGGAAGTGAAGCGGGTGCTGCGCGGGGAAATGGAACAGGTCGTGCAGTACAGCGTGCCGCTGACCACCGACGTGGGCACCGGCAAGACCTGGCTGGACGCACATTGAGAGGACTGGTTTACCCATGTATGTTTTAGGAATTGAATCCACCTGCGACGAAACCGCCGCTGCCATTGTGGAGGACGGGCGCAAGGTGATTTCCAACGTCATCGCCACCAGCGTCAGGGAACAGGCGCTGTACGGCGGCGTGGTACCGGAGATCGCCAGCCGCCGCCATGCCGAATCCATCAGCGCGGTGGTGGACAAAGCCCTGGCTGACGCGGGCATGACCATTGCCGACGTGGGCGCCGTGGCCGTCACCTTTGCGCCGGGGCTGATCGGCGCGGTGCTGGTGGGCGTCAACTTTGCCAAGGGGCTGGCCTACGCCGCGGGCAAACCGCTGGTGCCGGTGCACCATCTGCGGGGGCATATTGCCGCCAACTATCTGACCCACCCGGCGCTGCACCCGCCGTTTCTCTGCCTGGTGGCCAGCGGCGGGCACAGCCACATCGTACTGGTGGAGGACTGGTGCCGCTACCAGGTGCTGGGCCGCACGGTGGATGATGCCGCCGGGGAAGCCTACGACAAAGTGGCCCGCACCCTGGGACTGCCCTACCCCGGCGGGCCCAGCGTGGCCGCCGCCGCCAAGGGCGGTGACCTCCACGCCTACAAACTGCCGGTGCCCCATGTAGAGGGCAAGTACAACGTAAGTTTCAGCGGGCTGAAAACCGCCGTCATCAACGAGGTACACAACGCCGAGCAAAAAGGCCAGCAGATCAACGTGGCCGACATGGCGGCCAGCTTCCAGGAGCGCATCGACCAGATCCTGGCCAAAAAGCTGCTGTCTGCGGCTGCGGATACCGGCGCACAGACCATCTGCCTGGCGGGCGGCGTGGCGGCCAACGGGCGGCTGCGCCAACTGGTGAACGACGGTGCCCAGAAGCTGGGTGCCAGGATCTATCTGCCGGAGCTGAAATACTGCGGCGACAACGGCGCCATGATCGCCGCCCAAGGGTACTACGAGTACCAGGACGGCAACCTGGCCGGCTGGGACCTGAACGGCCTGCCTACGCTGCCGATTGATTACCGGTAATTTTGTGCAACAAATAAATTAAGGAGGCCGATCCACAGGGATCGGCCTCCTTCCTTATTATCTCTGAACCCGAAAGACAGTTATTCCTGTTCCGGCAGAAGTTTTGCATCCGGCAACTGGATAAAGCCCCAATGCCGTGCATTCCACTCTATCTGCTTGTCGCTGTAGGTGTCTACCATCCCAAACCGAGGCCCCGGTACACAGTCTTCATCACTATGACCGCCACCTTCCCCTATAGCAAACAACGTAAAGTAAGTATTGTACTGCGCTGGGGAAAGCATACTTAAATCATATTCTACGTTCAGATGATTTTCTCCCGCATTCATCCGCAGTCCATACAAACAAGAAGTGGCCAGCGGCGCGCCTACTTCATCCCGTACCTCAAACCGCAAACCAATAGAATCTGTAGATTTCCGAGCATCCACCGTCATCTCAAGGCGTACCGGTTCGCTACGTTCCAATGCTTCGATGGACTCAGCCCCAAAACGAACGTTTCGGATTCTCAGATCGTCACACTGGCACCAACTCTCCCGTTTATAATCTGAATAATCCAAAAAATTCCCGCTCTGTGCTTTAGCGGCCAAATATAGCGCAATTCCTGTGTCCACATCTCCATCAAAGATAATTTTGCCTTGGTCCAACACGATGCAGCGGTCGCACAAATCCCGGATGGTGGCCATGTTATGGCTGACATACAGCACCGTCTTGCCGTCCCGCCGGGCGGCCTGGCGCATCTTGCCCAGGCACTTTTTCTGGAACTTCATATCGCCCACGGCCAGCACTTCGTCCATGATCATGATCTCGCTGTCCAGGTGTGCCGCCACGCTGAACGCCAGCTTCACATACATACCGCTGGAATAGCGCTTGACCGGGGTGTCGATGAAATCGCCCACCTCGGAAAATTCGATGATCTCGCTCATTTTGGCGTCGATCTCGGCCCGGGTCATACCCAAGATAGCACCGTTGAGATAGACGTTTTCCCGGCCGGTCATTTCGGGGTGGAAGCCGGTGCCCACCTCCAGCATGGAAGCCACGCGGCCATACAGGTCGATATCACCCTCGGTAGGGGCGGTGACGTGGGTGAGCAGTTTCAGCAGCGTGGATTTGCCCGCGCCGTTGGAGCCGATGATGCCCACGGCCTCTCCTTTGTACACCTCAAAGCTCACGCCGTTCAGTGCCATAAAGGTGGTACCTACCAGACGCTGGTCGGTACCGATAAGGGTATTGGGGTCCTCCTTGCCGCATTTGCGGGCCCACCAGCTTTGCAGGTCGCCCCGCAGGGTACCGCCGCCGATCTGGCCGATTTTATATTTTTTCTTCACATTCCGGACGCGGATCATGATATCTTTTTGTTGCTGCATGATACGCTCCTCCTTACACGGTATCCACAAAGGTCTTTTCCACTTTGCTGAACAGGGACAGACCCACGGCCAGCAGAGCAAAGGTCCAGAGAATGGAAATCACCCACATGAGCAGGTCTACCTGCCCGGAGCCAAAGAAGATATAACGGAAAGATTCCATAGGTGCTGTCATGGGATTGAACAGCATGGCTGCATACAGGACTCGGCTCATACCGCTGACCATAGAGAGCGGATAGACCACCGGCGTGCCATACATCCACAGCTGCACGCCAAATGTGACCACCACCATCAGGTCCCGATACCGGGTGGTCAGGCTGGACACGATGATGCCGCAGCCCAGGCCCAGCAAACCCACCTGCACCAGCAGCAGCACGGTCAGGGGCACCATGGCCCAGTTGGGCTGGACCTCCCCCTTGGCCACATAGTACAGCAGCATAATAAAGAACATGGCAAACTGCAGCAAAAAGTTGATCAATGCCGACAGCATGGTGGAAATGGGCATTGCCAACCGCGGAAAGTACACCTTGCTGAAGATGGCAGAGTTGGAGGTAAACGTAGCCGAAATTTTGTTGATACAGGCCGCAAAGAATCCCCACAGTGCACTGCCGGCCAAGTAAAACAGAGTCTGGGGTACGCCGTCAGTGGACAAACCCGCAATAACACCGAACATAACGGTGTACATAGCTGCGGACAAAATGGGATTGATGAGCACCCAGGCTGGGCCCAGCACTGTCTGCTTGTACATAACGGTGAAATCCCTCTTAACGAACAGCCAGATCAGGTCCTTATAGCGCCACAATTCGTGGAAGTCCACCCGGGCCCAGCCTTTGGCGGGACTATAGTGCACATGGTATTGCTTTTGCATCTGCTCCATGAAATTACTCCTTTTCGAATTGACCTACTGGCCAAAGCACCGGTTTTATTGCTTTCTCTGTAAAAATCGGAGGTAAGCCGGCAAACTCCACCGCAGTAATCCTGCGCGCAACCACATCGTACCGCGTCCGGTACGGCGTGCCAACCGCCCATACGCCGCTGCGCAGGCTTTACAGTCTGCGCTGTACCGGGCCTTTTGCTCGGGGGTAGAAAGGTCAAAACGTTCTTTTTCGCTGAGATTTTGAATAGCATCGTTCAAAAGCCCTTCTGCGCGCAGGAAATCGCCTTTATCCGAAAAATAGTCGCACCATTCCAGCAAAAACTCGCTGCGATCTAAATAGTTACGGCTGGATCCCTGGGCCATGATGCTGCCGCTATGCTGAATATAGTGGTATCCCGGATATGCCAAGCAGACAATAACCTTGCATCGATGCAGTAACTGTGGCATCAGGAACTGATCCTCGTATCGTTTACCAACCCGGAACCTCAGGTCTTGAAACACCTCTGCCCTTATCAATTTACTACAGGCAATGGCGTAGTATATCTTTTGTTCCCCTAGTGCGAAATAGCGTTGCCAAATGGCATCCTCATCCAGCACTTCATCCTGAAACATACTGAAATCCGGTGTCCCTAGAGGCCTTTCGTTTTCATCTACATACACAACATTGATGATGACAAGATCCGCACCATACTCTCGCTGTGCCTCCCAGGCCCGGCGCAAGGCATCGGGTTCCAGCATATCATCACTGTCCACAAAAGCCAGAAACTCCCCTTTGGCCGCCTCGATGCCGGTATTGCGCGCGGCGGACAGGCCGCCGTTTTCCTGGTGGATCACCCGCACCCGGGGGTCTTTTTGGGCCCATGTATCGCACAGTTCCGGGCAACGGTCGGGACTGCCGTCGTCCACCAGCAGGATTTCCAGGTCCGAAAAGGTCTGGCCCACCACACTGGACACACAGGCGTCCAGATAGGGCTCCACCTTATATACCGGAATGATAACACTGATGGCAGGCATGGCAAACTCCTTTACAGAACAAAATCAGCCGTGGCGGGCGGCCAGCAAAGCCCGGTAGGCATGGAACACCGGCAATCCCCATCGCAGGGCTGCCGCGCGCAGTTTGAGGGAGCGCGCCCCCTTTTGGGCTGCCAGCCCGCCGTAAACGCGGCAGAGTTCCCCTTTAACAAAGGCGAATTCGGCCCGGTGCCCGGGCTTGCGCAGGTCGTAGGCAGCCTTGTTGCGGTAGAGGAATTCCGCCGCATCGGTAAGGGCACCTTCAGCCCGGTCATGCCACCCTCGGGACAGGAAATACTCCGCCCGGTGGATATCGCCGCGGGTCATAGCCAGGCGCACTTCCTGGCGGGCGGTGGCCGTAATGCTGCCCTCGTGCTGCAGCACATAGTACCCGGTGTAGGCCAGGCACTGGATGATACCACAGCGGGCGATCAGGTCGGGCAGCACATAATAATCCTCGTGCAGCATTCCCAGGGGATAGCGCACACCGTCAAACAGTTTGGCCGCATACAGCCGATGGGCCGTACCGGTAAACTGGTTGATCCAGGGAGTGCCGAAAGCATCCCAGAACTGTTCTTCGCTGAGGATCGTATCCACCGGGAAGCACTGCTCCTGCGGCAGCGGCATCAAAGTGCCGTCTTGCTGTACACGACAACAGTTGCAGAGTACCAAGTCTGCGCCACTTTGGTTTGCGGCATAATACAGCGCGGCGAACAAATCCGGGGCGACGGTATCATCGCTGTCCACCATGGTGATCCATTTCCCGCGGGCAGCGTCCAGCCCGGCGTTGCGGGCGCCGGATGGCCCCGGCCCGGCTTTGGATGGGTGCAGCGCCCGGATGCGCGGGTCCCTGGCAGCCCAGGCGTCGCACAGTTCCGGGCAGCGGTCCGGGCTCTCATCGTCGATGAGCAGCAGTTCAAAATCTTCCAGCGTCTGTGCCAGGATGCTGTTCACACAGGCATCCAGTGTTTCCTCGGCCTTGTAGACCGGCACGATAACGCTGATTTTGGGTGTTGTCTGGGCCATCGCGGTTCCTTTACTGTGTGGCGGCGGGCGCATCGTCCACGCCGGGCAGGTGGATCAAACTGCCCATATAGAGGTTAGCGCTCTCGGGGTGCCAAGGTGCTATCCCGCTATATGTGGTAAATGTCATTTCGCCAAATTTTATACTTCCGTCATTAAGAGCATACAAATCGACTCGCACCGCAGCAAATCCCTTGCTCAAGATGCGTGCAATCTCCACCATTTTCTCCAAATTAGGTGGCCGTGGGATATCCCTTGGTTGTTCAAGCGGCGTAAAGATATTGAACGGAAGCAAATTCCAATCTGTATCAAAGCAGATAATTCGCTCATCCTCTTCGTTATAGCGATTCATGATATAGATAATAACTTTTGGTTCCCCATCGAAGCAACAAAATTTATAATCATACAAATCCCCGCCATTATTTTCCATATACTCCTCAACAAGAATGCGCGGTTTAATGTGAATATACTGCACATCCAACCCGCCCATGAGGTAGCAGTAGTTCAGCTTGAGCCAGGTTTCGACCTTGCGTTTGGCATCGGCTTTGTCGAACTTGGTCTTATCCTGTACGGCGATGTTCCAGCCCGCACCGTGGTTGACCTTGAGCATGAATTTATCCGGCAGCGCATCAAAATCAATGTCGTCAAAGCGGTCATACACACCCAACAGCGGGATCAGATATTCCTCGCCGATTTTTTCCTTGACCCAGGCACGGACCTCGTACTTGTCCACCAAGGGATAAACTTCCTCAAACCCGCCGTAAAGCTTGAGCCACTGGGTCTTTTCGCTGAAGGTTTTGGGATGTTCCAGGTCCAGAGGGGTATGGGTGTAGTTGGTCTCCAGGAACCACTTTTTCAGCGCTTCCGGGTAATCCTTTTTTTGCAAACAAGCCCAGTAAGCGTAGTTTTTATTTGCGATCTTGTGGTAGCGGAGATAGGTGACGATATAGCGCACACTGACGACAGGCCCGTTGTGCAGTAGGTATTTCAACCCGCGGGCCGCATTGCGCGGCAGCCAGGTGACGGCACGGCCGATCTTGTAGGAGGAGGAACCGTACACGGCCTCCAACTCGTGGCGCAGCAATTCCACCTGCTGTTCCGCCGTCAACTCATGCATATCTTCCATGTGTTCCACTTCCTTTTCAGGCATTCTGTTCCAGTTTTTGCCGGGCCTCTTCCAGCAGGGCTCGCACCTTCGGTTTCCAGATAAAATGGCGGCAAACCTTGGTCACAAAGAACCATACGGGGTTTTCGATTTCACACCAAAGACGTGCCGGCAAGGGTTCGTTGTTGTAGTTCACAATGCGCCGCAGCCGCCCTGCGTGGTAGGTGTGGATGTTTTCCATATAGGTCTGGGCCTCCCGGGTAAGTTGGGGGTCCTTGCGGGCGGCAAACAGCGACTCATGCTCCCGCAGGAAACGGACCAGCCCCGCGGCCCAGAAGCGGCGGGTAACACGGGGTTGTTCATACTGGATCAGCGCCGTGAGGATATCATTCTGGTAAGGGCTGCGCCGGTGATAGGTACTGTCTCCCATCTGCCGGTAATGGAACATGCAATCCGGCAGATAGTAGATATCGCCGTAGGGCAGGAACTGGAAGGTCAGCGGATTGTCGATGATAGGAATGCCGCTGGTATAGGGGTCGATGCCCTGCAGACCCACGTTGCGCAGCATCAGCGCATTGGTGTGGATGTACAGAAAACTCCAGTATTCCCCGGCGGTCAGGCTGCATTCCCGGATGGGACGCTCGATTGGGCGGGTCTCACCGGATTCCTGCCAATAGTAGCAGCCGTTGTGCCCGCAGCCAATGTAACGGTGGGCGGTGTCAGCATCCAGAATGTCCGCCTGCTTCTGCAGCTTGTACTCGTCGGTATAAAAATCGTCTCCATCCAGATAGCAGATATATTCACCCTTGGCCTCGTAAAACAGGCGTCCCCGGATGGCGTTCATCCGCCGGATGCGCTCGTTGGCCTCATATTTGGCACCGGGAATACGGTCCATCACAAAAACCCGTACTGAGTCCGGGTAACGCTGTTCCCAGCCGCGCAGGATATCAATGGTCCCGTCGTCGGAGCCATCATCGGCGCACAGCACTTCTACGGGGAAATCTGTTTTCTGACCCAGTACGCTCTCCAGTGTCTGGTCCACATAGGGTGCCAGGTTATAAAAAGAGATCAGCACGCTCACTTTGGGCTGCTGCATCGCTCATTCCTCCTTGATTTTCCGTGGCAGGTGTTCCAGAATCTCCTGCAGACCGGCACAGCTGTCCCGTCCTTGTTCCTGCCAGTACCGGCGGCTGCGGAACCCCCGGTCCAACAGCAGACAGGGCAGCCCCGCCGCCTGTGCCGCTGCCAGGTCAGCTTCGGTATCGCCCACCATGATATCACCGGGCTGAGCTCTGCCGCGCAGAAATGCGGCCTTACGCTGTGCCGCCCCCTGAGGAGAAACCACGGCCAATTCCTGCACCAGCGGCAACAGACCGCACTGTTCCAGGGTACTCTGCAGTGCCGCGGCATCTTGCCGGGCAGAGAGCAGCACCACAACGGCAGGCAAACATTTCACCGCTTGTAAAAATGCTGCTGCATCCGGGTAGGGCTTGTCTGTCTGCAGATAGCCGGGCCACTCAATGCGCTGCCGCCAGCTTTCTGCAAGATGCCGGGCGATTTCTTCCCCAAAACCGGCTTTTCGCAGCCAGGCAAAGGTGCTGTGGCCGTCCGCTTTGTAGGCCAGGTAATCGGGTGCCTGTTGCGGCCAGGTAAGGCCCTCCTCTCGGATCAGGTCCCGCAGCAGTTGCTCATGGCGGGCGCTGCTGTCCAGCAATGTGCCGTCCACATCGCAAAAAATCGTCACCGGATCACCACTTCCTGATAGACCCGCAGTACCGCTTTGACAGCCGGGTCAGGCTGCAGCCACTTGTCGGGCACCGGGCGGTCGCACAGATCAGCCCAGAACGCGCGGGTCAGCTGAAAACCCGCCGCGCTGGCCAACGCAGTGCCCGCCCCCATACGCAGGTTGCAATCGATCATATTCCACTGCCCGCGGTGCCGCATGAACTGGGCGCAGAACGCTGTCGGACAGGGCAGCAATTGTACCAGCCGGGCGATGTATGTCTCGATCTCCGGCTCATGACGGGGCACCATCTTGGTGCATACACCGGCCTTGGTCATGACCCGTTCCCGGCAGTATACCCGTAGTTTGCCCTGGGCATTAAAAATTTCGGCGGTGATCTCCACTCCATCGCCATCGCATTTTTCCTGCAAAATCTCATCCCCGCTCAGGGAAAATTCCTCACCACCGGTGACCACCCGCATATCATGGGAACCACAGCCCACTTTTTTCTTGATGACATAGGCACGCCCGGGTTCCACCGCTTCTGGAGGGACCAGGGGCGGCGTGGGAAGGTCGTGATCCGTCAGGAACCTTGCCATAGCCTGCTTGTCGCTGAGCAGCTTTACGGTGCCTCGCCGGGGTGCGGTAGAACGCACCCCCAGTTCCATCAAACGAGGAGCATCACAGGCCCAGGTGAACAGGTCCTGGTCGATGAGCGGCACGATCACATCCATGTGATGTTCCTGCAGGATGCGGCAGATAGCATCCTCATACCCAGGGTCGGTCAGAAAAGGAACCCGGTGATAGCAGTCTGCCATCGTGGCAGCCGCCACCAGCTCCCGGGGGTTGATATCGCACAGATGCAGGCGGATATCTCCGCCGAAATAGCGGCGCGCCACCTGGGCCAGGTGCCAGGTAGTGGTTACCCCGGCGGAAAGGATCAATACATTCTGCAAACTCAATCCTCCGTGCCGGCCGCCTGCACGGCGCGCCGGAATTCCTCATAATCCCGGATGTAATCGTCGGCGTCATAATAAGAATCCGCCGCCACACAGAGCACCGAGTCCGTTTTCTGCCAGAGCATCTCCCGCCACATGTTGTGTTCCACAATCAGGCCTTTGGCGGGATCGTTCAACAGCACTTCGGCTTTTTCGTGGCCATCGTCCAACCGGATCAGAATGCTGCCGTAGGGGCACCACAACAGCTGGCGCAGCTGCTTGTGGGCGTGACCGCCCCGCCGCACCCCTTCCGGTGCGCCGTGGATGTAGTAAATGCGCTTGACCGCAAAAGGCACATCCCGTTCCGCCTCAAAGACCGAGAGGGTACCCATGCCCGCCGCGGTAACGCTTTTGATGCTGATGGTCTGGATAATCATAGGTGTTTTCCTTTCTTCAGGAAATCTTGACAACGGCTGTGCCGTCCAACATCGCGCAACAGCCGCTATAGGGATATGCGGGCATAGCCTGTACCCGCTCATCTTCGGCCCAGGCGTCCAGCTGGGCCTGGTCTGCTATGACTGCCGCGGAACTTCCCATTACATGCTGGAACCACCATTTGATGGTACCGTCATAGGTAACAGCCGAAGGGACCTGATGCAGGTCACCCTCCTCATACCGGCTGAATGCCGGGTCACGGTAGGCAAAGTTCGACTGGGTAAAATCACCGACAAAGGCGATGGGGGTGACCCCCTCTTCATACCCGGGCAGCTGCTGCACTTCCGCCGTGATGACAGACATCTGGCGGGCCGTCTGGTCGTACACCAGTTTTGTATAGACATAGGCCCCGTTGGCACAAATGACCATGCGCAGGACCAGGAAAGCGCACAACGCCCCGACGCACCAGCGCCAGAGTGCCCGGGGTGCCTCAGGCGCCCCGCTCCCGAACAGCATCCATGGCAATGCATATACCAGGAATATGGCATGTTGCATCAAAATGTACACATTGCCAGACGCAAGCAGATAAATTACGTTTAACCCAAACGGCAAAAGGGCCACTGCAAGCAACGACTGAGCAATCCCGCGCCCCGTTTGTCCCCGCAACCGCAGAAAGAGCCCCCACAGGGACAAAAGCAGCAACAACGCCGCAGCCACCCGCATCCCCCGGTCATTCCAGCCGGAATAGCCCAGCAATTTTTCAAAAAAATCCTGGTAAACCGCTGGAATACCTGTCAAAATAGCTGCCGGTCCCAGCCGTGTCAGCTGGCCCAGTCCGTTGCCGGTATCGGCCAGCTGATACCCCGTTAACGCCAGAGAAATTTTGACCGAGAGCCAATACAGCCCGCCGCCCAATACCAGCGCCGCCAAAGCCCGCAGCCCCTGCCGCAGCCAGGACTGCCAAGGGGTATCTTTCCCCGCCGCGTCCAGCAGAAGCAGCAAAAATATACCTGCCGCGAACTGGATGTAGGACTGATACAGTGCCAGACATCCGCAAAAAAGGACCGCACCGGCTACCAGACCACGGATGCCGCGCACAGCGTGCACGCACCAGGCCCCGGCACAGGCCAGCAGCATGGCCAGCAGGTAAGCGTCAGTCTCGTAGGTATAGGTGGCCAGCAGCGCCGTGACACTGGCGCAGCACCCCAGGATACCGGTGAGCAGTGCCGCCGCCCCACGGGACAGCCGCAGTAAAACTGCCAGGATGTACCCCGTCAGCGCCAGATACACCGTACTGAACGCGCCGATGAGCCAGGGGGCTGCCACTTTTCCGCGAATCAGCGGGAAATACAGGTTCTGCGCCCACCGCCCCAGCACATACATGGTCCACTGGGCGTCAAATACCACCACTGTGCTGTCATGGTTGGGAAACAGGTTGGTAAAGGCAAAGCCATGGGCCAGCAGCATGCAGATTACGGCGGACAGCGACACTGCCGTCAGCAACCGTTTGTCCACACGCTGCCAGCCGCTGCGCGCCGCTTGTTCCAGGGTATCCAAGAACTGCGTCATGGAAAAAGCTCCTTTACATACAGTTTGTCAGGGCCGCGCGGCGGCCGCGTAGATTGCCCGCAGCTTTTCAGCATTGCCGTTGACCGGCGGTTGCCAGGCCCGCTGCGCTTTTTTAAAGGGGGCGTTCTGGGGTACGATAAGCCGCCCCACCAGCCCGCGCACCAGGCGGTTTTTGCGGCGGTCATTGAAGAAATAGGCCCGGGCCAGCCGCACCGTGGGGTCGCTGGGGTAGCGCTCTTGCAGCAGTTCCACCATGGCCTGCCACTCGGCTGCCATGCGCTGGCGGGCCGTCTCGTTGGTGGAGACCCCCGCCCCGTACTCATACCAGCTGGTCAGCCGGTCGTACCGGGTGATGGGCACCCCCTGCACCGCAAACAGGCGCACCGCAAAATCCTCAGCCAGACGCACACGGCCTGCCATCATCTCCAGCGCCCCTTTCAGCAGATCCCGCTCATATACCATACCACAGCCGCTGATGCCGTCATCGTAGAGCAACAGGTTGCGCTTGATGGTCCGCGCATCATACCGGGCCGGGTCATAAGGGGTGCGGTCAAAAGGGGTCTCCCCCGGCGCGGGGGTGGGGTCCGGCCCCGGTGTGTAATAGGCCTGTCGCCCAAAGGCCACCCGGGGGGCATCGGCCCGCAGCTGTTCCAGCCACCAGGGCAGGGTATCGGCATCGTAGAGGTAATCCCCCGGTGAGAGGGTCAGCACCCAGCGGGTGTTGACAGCCTGCAGGGCATTCAGGATATTGCGCACCGTGCCGCCGTTTTGCACCATGGCCACAGCCTGTACATCGTGGATGCCCTGCCCGGCCAGCCAGGCTTTGCTTTCTTCAAAAAAGGGTTGGGGGGAGCCGTCGTCGGCCAGCACCACCGCAAAATCCCGGGTAGCCTGCATCGCCAGCGAGGCCAGGGTGCGCCGCAGCGCCTGAGGATCGGGCCGGTACTGGGCCACCAGTACGGTAAGCATTTTTTCCATAGCCGGCCTCTCCTCTCGTTTTCTTTATTCCATGCGGCCCATTTTGCCGCGCCAGAAATCCAAGGCGCCCCTATATGCGCCGTAGCTGCGCCCTTTTTTTCGGCCCAGCAGTCTGGTCAGCGTATACCGGGCCGCACCGGTGAGCAGCGGTCCCACCGTTTTGAGGCGGGCATACGCCGCACTTTTTCCCTTGCAGATCAGGTACAGCGTGTTACGGGTGATGTAATATACCGAAAGCATACCCCCGGCACTGCCCCCGGCCTTGTGCCATATCTTCGCGTCTGGCACGAACCACAGGGGCACCCCGGCGTCGCCCAGGCGGATGCAGTAATCCACATCCTCGCAGTACATGAACAGCGTTTCGTCCAGAAAGCCCACCTGCTCGATCACCGCCCGGGGCAGCAGCACACAGCAGAAGGTAATAAAGCTGACCTGCTTTTTCTGGCCGAAAGCGGGGCCATCCTTTGCGTGGCCGCCCAGATGCCTGACTTTGCCGGTAGCCCGGTCCAGTTCCCCGCCCGCGAACCATATCTCATCGGGCGGGTCCATGAACAGCATCTTGGGGCAGCTGGCTGCCCCGGGGGGAGTCTGAGCCAGCAGTGTTTCCAGGAAGTCCGGTGCAGCAGTGGTGTCGTTGTTCAGCAGCAGCACCCAGTCGCATCCGTCGGCCAGCGCCCGCCGCATACCGATGTTGTTGGCCGCCGCAAAGCCCACGTTGGACTCCTGGGGCAGGAACACCGTGTTGGCGGGCAGGCGGCTTTGCAGCTGCACCACCGAGTCGTTGGTGGAGGCATCGTCCAGCAGGATGATCTCAAAATCCCGGCAGGTCTGCTTTTGCAGGCTTTCCAGACACTGAACGGTGTCCTGCCAGCCGTTGTAGTTGGAGATGACGATCCCGACGTTTGGCATGGTTACTCCTTAAACGAATTGACGGCGTTGATGACAGCGGTGACCTGTTCCTCGGTCATGCCGTAGAACATGGGCAGGCTCAGTTCGGTGGCGGAAATTTCCTCAGCCAGAGGCAGCGCCCCCTGGGGGATGCCCAGTTCCGCATAAGCCCCCTGGCGGTGGATAGGGGTGGGATAATGCTTGTTGGTGCCGATGCCCCGGGCCGTCAGGTGGGCTTCCAGAGCATCACGGGCCGCACAGCGCACCGCAAAGACATGCCATACATGCTCACAGCCCGCCGCCACGGTGGGCAGCACCACGGCGGGGTTGCGGATCTCGGCCAGGTAGCGGTCCGCGATGCGGCGGCGCTCGGCATTCATGCGGTCCAGATGGGGCAGCTTGGCGGCCAGGAAAGCGGCCTGCAGTTCGTCCAGGCGGGAATTCTGCCCCTTATAAATATGGTGGTATTTGAAGTCACTGCCGTAGTTGCCCAGCGCCCGCACCTTTTTGGCCAGGTCGGGGTCGTTGGTGGTGACGCAGCCCGCATCGCCCAGAGCACCCAGATTTTTGCCCGGGTAGAAGCTGAACCCGGCGGCATCGCCAAGGCTGCCCGCCCGGCGGCCCTGCCAGGTAGCGCCGTGGGCCTGGGCTGCATCCTCGATGACTTTGAGACCGTGGGCTTTGGCGATGGTGTTGATGGCGTCCATGGGGGCGCACTGACCATAGAGGTGCACCGCCATGATGGCTTTGGTGCGGGGGGTCAGCGCCGCTTCTATGCGGTTGGGGTCGATGTTGTAGGTAGCCAGATCGGGTTCCACAAAGACCGGCGTAGCCCCGGCGTAGCTGACGGCCAGCACCGTGGCGATGAAGGTGTTGGAGGGCACAATGACTTCATCCCCCGCCCCGATGCCGAAAGCCTTGAGGATCAGCACCAGAGAATCCAGGCCGTTGCCACAGCCCACACAGTGGCCCACACCGCAGTAAGCGGCAAAGGCCTGTTCAAAGGCGGCATCCTCCCGCCCTTCAATATACCAGCTGTTTTGCAGCACCCGGTCAAAGGCCGCGCGCAGTTCCTTGTCCAGTTCCCGCTCCATGGGGCGGAAAGATACAAAGGGCACCGTGACAGGCTGTTGACTCATTGCGATACGCCTCGCTTCCCGAAATTTGGCAGACGGGCACACGCCGCCTACTATATCGTCTTATTATACAACGATTCCTGCGCTTTCGCAACCGTAAAAAAACAGGGCACTTCCCAATCGGGAAGTACCCTGCAGTGGTCAGCGGCGGGTCTGCCGCACGGTTTTTCGGGTGGCACACCGAGGCCCCAGGCCGCATTCGTCGATGCAGACGTGATCGGCACAACAGGCCCGGCCTTCCAGATACTTGCAGCCCTTGTCGTCGCAGCGGATTTCGGTCTCGGCAGTGGCGGGCGCGTTGTCAGTGGCCACGTTGCCCACGCTTTCATTGCAGCGATAGCTGGTACAGACCGCGTCCTTTTCCCCCGTGTGGTGCACCTTGATGCCGCCCAGGCAGCAGGCACCGCCTTTATTGTGGCAGCAGTCGTACTGCGCACAGTCCAGATAAACCATGATGAAACACCTCCGGGCCTAGTGTGCCCGCGGGCGGGGTGGATATGCGCAAAAAAACAGCGCTGTGCAAAAGCACAACGCTGTTTTGGTTGGGCCGGCCGGATTCGAACCGACGGATGGAGGAGTCAAAGTCCTCTGCCTTACCGCTTGGCGACGGCCCAGTAAAAGAAAAGACCGTGAGGACGGGCCTGCACGGTCTTTGGTGGGGTGCCTAGAGAGATTCGAACTCTCGGCCTCCAGAGCCACAATCTGGCGCGCTAACCAACTGCGCCATAGGCACCACAAAATGCGCCCGAAGGGACTCGAACCCCTGGCCCACTGCTTAGAAGGCAGTTGCTCTATCCACCTGAGCTACGGGCGCGCAATGGTTCTTGCCCACAGGGGCATGCTGCGAGGGTTATTATAGCAGACCGACGGGCGCAAGTCAAGGTTTTTTCCAAGACTTTTTTGCATTTTTTTACAGGTCCGGCGGGAACGGCCCGGTAAAGTACAGTTCATACCACAGGATAAAGCAGTAAAAACTCCATATTTTCGTCATCCCTTTGACCTTACCTGCCCGGTGGGCCTCCAGCAGGTCGCACAAAGCGGTGGTATCGAAAAAGCGTGATGCCACCGGGCCGGTGAACTTTTCCCGCACCATCTGGTAATATTTGTCCTGCCGCAGCCAGTCGGCCAGCGGCACCGGGAAGCCCCGCTTTTTGCGCCCCGAAATTTCGGACGGCAGACTGCAGGCCGCCGCAGCCCGCAGGGCCACCTTGGTCTTGCGGCGGGTGCAGCGCAGGGGCCGGGGCAAAGCCCGGGCCTGGGCCCATACCGCCCGGTCCAAAAAAGGCACCCGCAGTTCCAGGCTGTGGGCCATGCTCATGCGGTCCGCTTTGCGCAGGATGTCCCGGGGCAGCCAGGTCTGCAGGTCCACCCACTGCACAGCGGTGGCCTCGTCCAACCCCTGCACGGCGTCAAAATAAGGTTTGCACCGGCGGGCCGGGCTGGGTGCCCCCACGTCCCGGTTCAGGTAGCGGTCCCGCTCAGCCGGGTCGGCAAAGACGTAGTTGGCCCGGGCGCTGCGCCGCCACCGGGGCAAAGCACCCCGGCGCAAAAAGCCGCAGCCCGGTGCGCACCGGGCCAGCAGGCGTCGCACGCCCCGGGGCAGCTGCTGCCAGGCTTCGGCGTGGACTGCCTGGCAGTAGAGGGGGTAGCCGCCGAACAACTCATCTGCCCCCTCGCCGGAGAGTACCACCTTGACCTGCTGCCGCGCCGTGCGGCAGAGGAAATACAGCGGCACCTCTGCCGGGTTGGGCATGGGTTCGTCCAGATACCACTGGATGGCCCGGTTGGCGGCAAAAAATTCCTCGGCGCCGACGGTGGTCTCGGTACAGGGCACGCCCAAGGCTTCGGCTGCCTGCCGGGCAACGGGCAGTTCGGAGTAGTCCTCCTCGGCATATCCTACCGAAAAGCAGCGCAGTTTTTCCTGCTGCCGGGCGGCCTTGCAGGCTACCAGGCTGGAATCCACCCCGCCGGAGAGAAAGCATCCCACCTCCACATCGGCAATGCGATGGGCTGCCACGCTGTCGGTAAAAGCAGCATCGATGGCCTCGGCCCATTCCGCCAGGGTACGGTCCCGCTTTTCTGCAAAACGCAGGGCGGCATACCGTTCCACCCGAAGTTTGCCGGCCTGCCAGGTAAAGCTGTGGGCAGGCAGCAGTTCGTAGACGCCGGTGAACAGCGTTTCGTCCCCGGGCAGGTATTCCATGCTCAGGTAATCCGGCAGGCGGGCTTCGTTGAACTGTTTCACAAAACCGGGGTGGGCCAGCAGCGCTTTGATCTCGCTGGCGAACAGCAGCAGTTCCCCCCGGCGGTAATAGTACAACGGCTTGATGCCGAACACATCCCGCGCGCCGAACATCGTACCGGTGTTGCGGTCCCACAGCACAAAGGCAAACATCCCCCGCAGCTTGCCGGGCAGCGCCTTGCCCCACTGCTCCCAACCGTGAAGCAGCACCTCGGTATCCGACCGGGTGGCAAACACATGCCCCGCCGCCGAGAGTTGGCGGGCCAGTTCCCGGTAGTTGTAGATTTCGCCGTTGAAGACCACCACCAGGCTGCCGTCCTCGTTGAACATGGGCTGGCCGCCGCCCTCCAGGTCGATGATGGAGAGCCGCCGGTGGCCCAGCGCCGCCCGGTCATCGGCATACAGGCCCTCCCCGTCGGGGCCCCGGTGGCGGATCAGCGCCGCCATGGCCTGCAGGGTATGCCGGGCCGCGGCGGGTTCGTGGTGTTCCTCGCCAAATCCTACAATGCCGCACATAGCCTGCCTCCTTGCCCCCGCCCGGTTTGCCGGGCGGCCCATACCTTGCGCCAATAGTTGCCCTGCCGGGCCAGATACCAAACCCGCCGGGCCGTTCCCTCGCCGGGGCCCAGCAAATGGCACCGGCCCCGCCCCCGGCGCCGCAGCACCGCAGCCCGGGCCAGCAGCCGTTTGTCGGGGCAGAGGCGCCGCACCACGCCCCAGGGAGCCGTATGCCATACCACCGGGCGCAGCGACGGGGGTGTGACCGGGCGGCGCAGAACCAGGTCTTCCACCAGGGGGCGGGCCAGATTGGCCCCCGCCGCCGTGCAGAAATAGGACGCCCGGCCCTGCCGGGGGTTCATCTCAAACAGCACCGGCACACCGTGGGCGTCGTATTTGAAATCGAAATTGGCATACCCTCGCCAGCCGCTGCGGCGCAGCAGTTCTGCCAGCGCCCCCAGCAGGGCGGTGTCCTGCCGGGCGGGTTCCACCAGTACCGCGGCATAGTTGCCGGTGCCCTCGGGAGTGTTCTCCTGCAGCAGCGGTTGTCCCTGCACGATCCAGGGCACCGTGCCGTCCGACGCACAGTAGGCGTTGACCACCCCCAGGGCCGTATCCGGCCCTGGGATGTATTCCTGGGCCAGCAGCAAACCCCGGTACTCCCCCGCCGCTATCAACGCCAGTGTTTCTTCCAGTTCAACCCGGTTCCCTACCCGGTAGACTTTGCGCTTGCCGGGAAAGCGGCAGTTCCAGTAAGCCGTGGAATCAGCGGGCTTGAGGATCACCGGCCAGTCGAAGGGCAGCGCCGGCACCGCCCCGCCGGGGCGCAGCGCCACCGTACGCGGCGTGCGCAGGCCATGGTCGGCGCATACTTTGGCGAATCCCTGCTTGGTGCCCAGCTGTTCCACGGTTTCCGGCACCGGACAGGCAAAGCGGTAATACCCGGCCAGCGCGGCCCGGCAGCGGGCCAGCTGCAGCGTGTAGCCGTCGGCACAGCTGACCAGCAGGCAGGTCTTGCCCGGGTGCTCCCTGGCCAGGGCGGTGAGCCGGGCGGTAAACACGGCGTCCTGTTCCAGCAGCGGGTCCTGCACCGCCGGGCGCACAAAGCGACTGTGGGCCAGCGCGGGCAGCGCCCGCTTGCACACCGCCACGCTGGGCAGATGATATGCCTCATAAAAACTGCGCGCCATACCGTAGACGTTGGCGTCCCCGCCCAGCAAAACCGGCAAGACCCCGGCCACAGGCACCACCCCTTTCTGTCTTAGTGTATGACAAAGGGGGGCGCCTATGCGCCGGGGTCACGGATTTTTCTGTTGGGTCTACCGCTCGGTCAGCGGATGGGTGTTGGTCCAGGTGTTGCCGTTTGCATCGGTCAGGCGGACCACAAAATCCACCGTGCCGCCCTGGTAGGGCCAGCCATTCTTGGCCGTTTCGTTATAAAAAGTGCCGTTGTAGACCGCCGTGCGGCGGTCACCGCTCTCGCTCCAGCCCAGGCATTCCAGCTCAGCGGTGGCCGCCGGTTCCCCGGCGGCACCATCCAGCCGTAGTTCCACCACCACCGACTGCACCTCCATCCAGGCAGGCACGTCCACTTCCAGTTCCACGGGGTAGCATGTCAGCGTCAGCATCGTCGCGCCGCTTTCTTTTCGGGTGCGGTAGCCGTAGGCAAGGCTGTCGGACGAGCCGCTCCACGCAAACAGCGGGCGGAAAGCCTCCTCGGTGCAGGGCACCGCCCCCAGGGGCTCGTTGGTCACGGTACCGGCGGCGCTTTTCCAGCGTACCGAGAGGTCCACCGTCTCGCCGATGGTGAACACGATCCCCTTGTTCACCCGGTAGACCCCGTCGGCCCCCGGGGTCATGTCCAGCAGCTCGGTGGTTCCGTCGTACCGGCCGCCCTGGTGCACCAGTACCAGCTGCCCGGTCATGCCGTCGCTGTCGGTGCGGGGCGTCACCGCCACGCTCACCGGCACCCAGCTGCCGTCCAGGTCATGGACCACCCGGCCGGTGGGCTGCCAGTCCCAGTTCAGTACGGTGGCCTCCCCCTGGCGCACGGCGGCCTGCAGTTCCTCGATCTGCGCCGTCAGTTCACTCTGAGTCCTGCTGAACTGGGCCTGCATGCCGCTGTACCCGGCCTGTAAAACCTGTACCTGGCCGTCATACTGCCAGGCCACGCCGATCAACCCGGCCAGCAGCAGCAACACCGCCCCCGCCGCGGCGCCGCCCCAGATCCAGCTGCGGCGGCGCTTTTCGGCATCCCGGGCGTCCAACAGCGCCCGCAGAGCGTCCAGCGTCAGGGTGGGTTCCGGCGCATCGCCCGGTTGGGCCGTGCCCAGCAGGCTGTCCACGCTCACATCCAGCGCGGCGGCCAGTGCCTGCAGGTTATCGAGGCTCGGCAGCGCGGTGTCTTTCTCCCACTTGCCCAGGGCCTGGCGGCTGACCCCCACCTGCTCGGCCAATGCCTCCTGGCTGAAGCCCTTGTTCTTGCGGGCCGCCTGGATATTCTGTCCCAGCGTCATACTCCCCGCCCCCTTTCTGTACGGGTATTGTAGCACAGTGCCGCCTAAAACACCAGCAAGCGGCGCTGCCAATCCGGCAACCCATGGTTGCGCAGGTGTTTTTGCGCATACTATAAGGCAGTCTGGGAAAAGTGAGGGACAGGATATGTGCGGGATTGCAGGATTCATCACGCCGCGGGAAGAAGCATCAGGCGCGGTATTGCAGGATATGCTGGCGCGTATCGCCCACCGGGGGCCGGACGGCCAGGGCGTATTTGTGGAAGGGCGGGCCGCCCTGGGGCACCGGCGGCTGGCCATCATTGACCTGGAGGGCGGGCCCCAACCCATGTACAATGAGGACGGCAGCCTGGTGGTGGTGTTCAACGGCGAGATCTACAATTATCAGGCCCTTACGGCGGAATTGACCGCCGCCGGGCACACCTTTGCCACAAAGGCCGACACCGAAGTACTGCTGCACGGCTGGGAACAGTGGGGCCCCGATCTGCTGCCCCGGCTGCGGGGGATGTTCGCCTTCGCCCTGTGGGACCGCGCCGCCGGGCGGCTGTTCTGCGCCCGGGACCCTTTCGGCATCAAACCGCTGTACTACTGCCGCACCAGGGACGGCACCCTGCTGTTTGCCAGCGAGATCAAGGCGTTCCTGGACCACCCGGCCTTTGAAAAACGGTTCAACGAAGCCCAGCTGGAGTTGTACCTGAGCTTTCAGTATTCGCCGGGGGCGGACACCTTTTTCGTCGGTGTCAAAAAGCTGCTGCCCGGCTACTGGCTGGACTTTGACGGCGACACGCTGGAGGTTGCCCCCTGGCAGCAGACAAGTTTTGCCCCCGAGGTTTCCCCTGCCGACTGGCCGGACGCCGTGGACGCCGTGCTGCAGGACAGCGTGGCCGCCCACAAGATCGCCGATGTGGAGGTGGCGGGGTTTCTTTCGGGCGGGGTAGACTCGGCCTATATCACGGCGCTGGCCCGCCCGGCACGGTGCTACACCATCGGCTATGCCGAGCCGGGCTACGACGAAGCCGGGCAGGCCGCCGAACTGGCGGCGGCGCTGGGCATCGAAAACAAGACCCGGCGCATCACCCCCGGGGAGTTCTGGGATGCGCTGCCCGCTGTGCAGTACCACATGGACGAACCCCTGGCCGACGCAGCGGCGGTGGCGCTGTATTTCCTCAACGGCGAAGCTGCCCGGGAGGTAAAAGTCTGCCTGTCCGGCGAAGGAGCCGACGAATTTTTTGCCGGGTACAACATCTACCGGGACCCCTTTACCGCCCGCTGGTATGACCGTCTGCCCGCCGGGCTGCGGCGTTTACTGGGGGCGGTGGGCGAGCGGCTGCCCGCTGTGCCGGGGGTGAATTTTCTGGTACGGCGGGCCGTACCCCTTTCCCGGCGGTATTACGGCAACACGGCGCTATTGACCGAGCGGCAGAAACGCCGCCTGCTGCGCCGCTACACCGGCGCGGTGCCGCCTTTTTCTCTGGCTCAGCCTTACTGGGCCGCCAGCACCGGGCAAGACCCTGTGACCCGCATGCAGCTGTGCGATGTCCACTTGTGGCTGGCCGGGGACATCCTGCTCAAAGCCGATAAGATGAGCATGGCCCACAGCCTGGAACTGCGGGTGCCATTTCTGGACCGGGAGGTCTTCGCCCTGGCCCGCCGCCTGCCCGCCGAGGCCAAAGCCGACGCCAAGACCACCAAAAAAGCGCTGCGGGCGGCTGCCGCCCGTCACCTGCCCCCGGCCAGTGCCGGACGGCCCAAGCGGGGCTTCCCGGTGCCGGTGCGGGACTGGCTGCGCAGGGAGCCGTATGCTGCCCGGGTACGGGAAGCCTTCGACAGCCCGGCGGCGGCGCGGTTCTTTGACACCCGGCAGCTGCATAGAATGTTGAACCAGCACCTGAAACGCCGCCGGGACAATTGGCGGCAGGTTTGGTGTGTCTACTGTTTCCTCGTCTGGTATGAGCAGTTTTTTGGGAGGGATGCCCCATGATGTTGTGTGAACTGCTGCAGGCCGCGGAGGGCGTGCTGCTTCAGGGCGATATCCGAACCGAGATCACCGCCCTGTGCTGTGATTCCCGGGCTGCCGCGCCGGGGGCGCTGTTCGTCTGCCTGCCCGGGCTGCACGCCGACGGCCACGACTTTGCGGGGCAGGCTGTAGCCGCCGGGGCGGCAGGAGTGGTGTGTGAACATCCCCTGCCGGAACTGCCCGCCGGGGTGCCGGTGATACAGGTGGAACACACCCGCCGGGCATTGGCCAAAATGGCCGTTTGCCTGTACGGCGAACCGGCCCGCCGCATGACCATGATCGGCATTACCGGCACCAAGGGCAAGACCACCACCGCCCACCTGATCGCAGCAGTGCTGCAGGCCGCCGGACGCAAAGCAGGGCTTATCGGCACCAACGGGGCCCGCTGGCCGGGCCATCAGGTCCCGTTGGACCATACCACCCCGGAAAGCTGCGACCTGCAGCGGCTGCTGCGCCGCATGGCCGACGACGGCTGCGATGCCTGCGTGATGGAAGTGTCCAGCCTGGGGCTGAAAATGGACCGGGTCACCGGCATTTTTTATGACATAGGGGTTTTTACCAACCTTTCACCCGACCACATCGGCCCCGGGGAACACGCCAGCTTCGCCGAATACCGCGCCTGGAAAAGCGTACTGTTCCGCCGCTGCGCCGTGGGCATTCTCAACGCGGACGATCCTCACACCGGGGCCGTACTGGACCAGCACAGCTGCCGGGTGGTAACCTATGGTATCGGCTGCCCGGCGGACTGGCGTGCCGAAGCACCCTTTACACTGCTGCGGCAACCGGGCCTGCTGGGGGTAGAGTTTACTGCCGCCGGCCCCGATGGCCGCCCACGGGGCTACCGCCTGCCCATGCCGGGGCGGTTCAGCGTGTACAACGCCCTGGCAGCCCTGGCTGTAGCCGGGGTACTGGGCTTGCCCGACCAAGCCGTACACGAAGGCCTGACCCGTGCCGCTGTGCGGGGCCGGGTGGAGCCGGTACCGCTGGACGCCCCGTTCACCGTAGTGCTGGACTACGCCCACAACGCAGCCGCCGCCGAAAGCCTGCTGCACACCCTGCGGGACTACCACCCCGCCCGGCTTGTGGTGCTGTTCGGCTGCGGCGGCGGGCGCAGCCGACTGCGGCGCACCGGTATGGGGGAAATCTGCGCCCGCCTGGCAGATTTCTGCATCCTGACCGAGGACAACAGCCGCGGTGAGCCGCTGGCGGACATTCTGGCCGACATCCGCGCCGGGATGCAGCGGGGCAACCCGGCCACCCCGTATGTGGAGATCCCCGACCGCCGCCAGGCGCTGTACTACGCCCTGGACCACGCCGAACCCGGCGAGATCGTGGCGGTGATCGGCAAAGGGCACGAGACCACCCTGCAGCGCGGCGGCGAAACACTGCCCTTTGATGAGCGGAAAATCATCGCGACGTACATGAAGCAGAAAAAACCATAAAAAATCGCCTTCCTGTCCGGGGACAGGAAGGCTTCTTTGTTGTCCGCTATCGGGCAGCATTTTGCAGGGCTGCCAGTTCTTCGGCGGTCAGTTCCCGCCACTGGCCGGGGGCCAGGGCCGCATCCAGCACCACCCCGCCGATGGCTTCCCGGTGCAGGGCGTTGACCCCCGCGCCGTAGACGCCGAACATCCGCTTGATCTGGTGGTAGACCCCCTGGCGCAGCGTGACCCGCACGACACAGGGGTCCGCCCCTGCCGGTTCCACCATGGCCGGGGCCAGGGTCTGCCCGTCGGCCAGCGTTACCCCTGCGGCAAACCCCTTGCGCATCTCCTCGGTCAGCGGGGTGTCCAGTGTGACGAGATAGCGCTTTTCCACATGGCGGGCCGGGGCCAGGATGTCATGGGCCAGGGCGCCGTCGTCGGTCAGCAGCACGAACCCTGTGCTGGTCTTGTCCAGCCGGCCCGCCGGAAACAATTCCCGCCGGGGAAAGTCCGCCGCCACCAGGTCCACCACCGTGGTATCCCGTTTGTCCCGGCTGGCGCTGACCACGCCTTCCGGTTTGTGCAACATAATGTAGACGTATTTTTGGTAAACGCCCGCCAGCGGTGTGCCGTCCAGGGCCAGGGCGGCGGTCTCGGCCACCTGGGTATCGGCCTTGCGGCAGACAACGCCGTCCACCGCCACCCGGCCCTTGGTAATGGCCTTGCGGCTTTCGCTGCGGGTCAGACCGGTGCGTTCCGCCAGGTATTTGTCCAGCCGCATCATATGCCGCGCTCCTGGGTGATGGGGGCCGTTTTGCCCCGGGTGACCGCGATCAGATCGGCGGGGGCGCATTCGATCTGGGTGCCGATGCGCCCGCCCGAGACCAGCATGGTGGGCTGGGCCAGGCAGCTCTCGTCAAAAACTGTTGCGAACTGCTTTTTCATGCCCACCGGGCTGCAGCCGCCCCGGATATACCCGGTGACTTTGTTGATATCGGCCACATGGATCATGGCCACGCTCTTGACGCCTGCGGCTTTGGCGGCTTTTTTCAGGTCCAGTTCCGATTCCACCGGCACCACAAACACATAATAGTTGCGGTCCGCCCCCTGGGTGACCAGCGTCTTGAACACCCGCGCCGGGTCCTGCCCGGTGAGGCGCGCCACCGTGGCACCGTCCACGGCCGTGCCCTCCTCGTGGGGATATTCGTGGGCCGTGTAGGCGATCTTGGCCCGCTCCAGCATGCGCATGGCGTTGGTTTTGGCTTCTTTTCCCATATCGTTCCCCTCTGTTCTGCGGTCTGTATGCCTCATATTATAAGCCGGGAAGAAAAATTCCGCAAGGGGGCTTGACTTTAGTGCTTTAAAGTGTTAAAATCCATCTCAGAATCCAACAGCATAGAGGGAGATTTCCGCCATGATTATCGTACTGAAACAAAACGCCCCCGAAGAACAGGTCCGCAGCTTCTGCGAAGAACTGCGGGGCATGGGGTTTGAGATCAACGATTCCACCGGTCACGATACCCACATCCTGGGCCTGATCGGCGACACCAAGGCCCTGGCTGAAAGCTGGGTGCTGGCCAACCCGGTGGTGGACACCTGCCGCCGTGTCAGCGAGCCCTACAAGAAAGCCAACCGCAAGTTCCACCCTGACGACACCGTGGTGGACGTGGGCGGCCACAAGATCGGCGGCGGATACTTTGCGGTGATGAGCGGCCCCTGCAGTGTGGAAAGCCGGGATCAGATTCTGGAAGTGGCCAAACGGGTACAGGCGGCGGGGGCCAGTATTCTGCGGGGCGGCGCTTTCAAACCCCGGACCAGTCCTTACAGCTTCCAGGGGCTGCGGGCCGAGGGACTGGAACTTTTGCAGGAAGCCCGGGCCGCCACCGGCCAGCCCATCGTCACCGAACTGATGAACAACGAGCACATTCCCCTGTTCCTGGACGCCAAAGTGGACATGATTCAGATCGGCGCCCGGAACATGCAGAATTTTGAACTGCTCAAAGCCGTGGGCAAGCTGAAAGTGCCGGTGCTGCTCAAGCGGGGGTTGTCCTCCACGCTGGAGGAGCTGGTCATGAGCGCCGAGTACATCATGGCCGAGGGCAACCCCAACGTGGTGCTGTGCGAGCGGGGCATCCGCACCTTTGAGACCAGCATGCGCAACACGCTGGATCTTTCGGCGGTGCCGATGCTCAAAAAGATGACCCACCTGCCGGTGGTCATCGACCCCAGCCATGCGGCGGGCATCGCCTTCATGGTGCCGCCGCTGGCCATGG